>JAQYWA010000499.1 GCA_030145265.1 Desulfuromonas sp.
TAAGAAACAGCATCTCGGTGAAAATCTGCATATCGTTGATCGTCGTGCTGACGCTGATCATGGGAGCGTTCACCTTCTTGTTCGTGGAACGGCGGTCGGCGGCGCTCAAGGAGATCATGTTCACCAAGGCCCGGGTCATCGCCCGGGTCGGGGCCAGCAGCATGGTCACCCTCCTCGAGGATGCCATCGACAGTGGCCGCTTCACCCGCGAACAGATATTCGACAACGACTACCAGCCGATCACCGAAGGGCCGCTGGCCGGCACCGCCATTCCCAAGTACACGACGGCCTATGACGCCTACCTCGACAGCCAGATCCTCCGGATTGAGGACACCATCCTCGAAGAAGATCAGATGGTGGTCTTCGCGATTCTGGTCGACCGCAACGGCTACCTGCCGACCCATCACAGCATCTATTCCCAGCCGCTGACCGGGGACGCGGCCAAGGACCGGGAATGGAACCGGACCAAGCGTATCTTCAACGATCCTGCCGGGCTGGCGGCGGCCCGCTACAGCGGTGCCGACGGCAACAAGGTGCTGCGGCAGATTTATCTGCGGGATACCGGCGAGACCATGTGGGACATCACCGCCCCGGTCTATGTCAAGGGCGAGCACTGGGGCGGCTTCCGGGTCGGTCTGTCGATCCGTGAAACCGAAGAGGCCATCGCCCTGCTGCGCAACACCGTCATCATGTCGATGCTTCTGCTGCTGGTCGCCGCCTCGGTCACCATCTCCCTGGTGGTCATGCGCGTCACCCGCCCGCTGAAGCAGCTGACCCGGGTGGCCGACCGGATCGCGGACGGCGAGCTTGACGAAACCATCGAGATCGGTACCCAGGACGAACTCGGCCAGCTGGCCAGAGCCTTCAACAAGATGACCCAGGTCATCGTCAAGAACCTGCGCAGCGAAATCGACAAGAGCGAGCGGCTGATGATCGGGCTCAAGGAGGCGGTTCAGCAGCTGTCCTCCAGCGCCAACGAGATCATGGCGATTTCCGCCCAGCAGTCGAGCTGCGCCAACCAGCAGGCCTCGTCGGTGCAGGAGGCGAGTACCACTTCGCTGGAGATTGCCGCCACCGCCAAACAGGTGGCGGAAAACGCCCGGCGGGTGGAAGCTCAGGCGGAGAACGCCAGCGCCGCCAGCGGCAACGGCATGCAGGCGGTGCAAACCGCAGTCGCCGGGATGGGACGGCTCAAGGGGCAAGTGCAGACCTTGGCCGAGGCGATGGTCGAATTGGGGGAAAATTCCCAGAAAATCGGCGGTATCGTCGACATCATCGACGAAATTTCCGACCAAACCAACCTGCTGGCCCTCAATGCAGCCATCGAGGCGGCCGGGGCCGGCGAGGCCGGCAAACGCTTCTCCATCGTGGCCAGAGAAGTTAAGCGGCTGGCCGAGCGTACCGTCGATGCCACCGCCCAGATCAAGGGACTGATCGAGGAAATTCAGAAGGCGACCAACTCGAGCATCATGCTCACCGAGGAAGGGAGCAAGGGGGTCGATTCGGCCAGCGCCCTGGTGGGCGACATTGCCGAGGCCCTGAAGAAGATCATCACCGTGGTGCAGGACACCATGCTGGCCGCCCGGGAAATCAAGCTCTCGACCCAGCAGCAGACCACCGCCAGTGAACAGATGGCCGAGACCACCGTCGAGGTTCGCGAGGTGGCCACCCAGGT
>JAQYWA010000500.1 GCA_030145265.1 Desulfuromonas sp.
TTATAACGAAACTGACCCTTTTGAATTTTCTATGGCTTGGATTTGCCCTCTACGCGCCTCAAATCTGCTTGAACATGCCAGTGTATAGCATCTGCAATTATGGGCTTGTAGCGGCTAACGGAAGGCGCGGAGCAGTCAGTATGCGAGCTTAGCTATACTGCACCATGCAGCTGGAAGGGGATTGGGCTTTTATAAACTAAATGGGTGCGGTGAAGGCGGCAGAACTGCAGGCGGTCTGCGAGCTGGCCCGCCGCTTCGGCATCGAGACCATGCGGCCGGGCGACCGCTACACCAGTTCGACGGAGGTTTATCAGCATTTCCACGAACGGCTGCGCGACCGCCGCAAAGAAGTCTTCATTGCCCTGCTGCTCGACAGCAAGAACCGGGTGCTGCGCGAGGTGCAGATTTCCGAAGGGAGCCTGACCGCCAGCATCGTCCATCCCCGCGAGGTGTTCGCTCCGGTGGTGCGGGAATCGGCGGCGGCGGTCCTGTTCGTCCACAACCACCCCTCGGGCGACCCGACCCCGAGCCGCGAAGACCTGGAAATCACCACCCGCCTGCGCGAAGCCGGCGAACTGATGGGAGTTCGTGTCCTCGACCACATCATCATCGGCAGCGGTCAGTACGTCAGCTTCGTCGATCGTGGCCTGATGGGTTGACCCCGGCATATTCGAGAAAACTTTGCTGCGGCATATATACCGACTGTTCCATGAGGTGTTTATTGATTTCCAAGGGGCCGAGATACCGGGCCTGCAGGGCCCTGCCCTGCGCCATCAGAAAGCCGAACTGAGGCACGAAGGTATTTCGGCGAACCGAATGATCCAGGGTCAGACCGGCAATAACCAGAATGTTGCGCTCGCCAGTGTCAAAGGAGTCGGTCAGATAGGAGGCCAGGCGGTGAAACTGTCGCCAGGTATTGACGTCCGAGAGCCGCCGGAGAGGATAACGGGCGGTAACAATGTCGGGTATAAAGTCGAAGACCGAAGCTTCAAGCATGCCCCCCGGATCGAGACTCTCCCGATGGAGACGCTTGACGAAGCGGAAACAGTTCGGATCGAGCAGCTCGCCGAGCGACCACGCTTCCTCGCCGAGGCTGGCCAACGCCCGCTGGTGCCGGCTAGCAAACTCCGGACTGAGCCGATAGACCTTGCCGTGGCCCGCTTCCCTGACGGCCTCGCCATCCACCAGTTGACGAAGCAATACGTGAATCTGCGGGGTCTCCCCCGGTGGCTTGCGAAACAGGTATTTGTAGGGGATTTCGATCTTGATGCCGCCCACCCCGCGAAACAGGGTGATCAGCGCCGCGGCCCGGCGATACAGGGTCAGGTACGGAACCAGCACCCGATGCAACATGCCGCAACAGGGGACCACCTTGCCATGCACCCGCTCGACATAGCCAATCCCACCTTCTTCATGGGCGCCAATGTGACTGCCTCCGAGAATCACCAGATCATGACCATGATGAGAGGCGGGGCCAAGACGGGTCGGATCTAGCAGGGCGCCGACCCGGCCGAGATTGAACACCGGACAGTCGTAAACGTAGCCTAACAGGGATTTTTTGATCCCCTGACTCTCGTCGCTGCACTGCCAGACCACCGGCAAGGTTCCGTGAAAACCGCAGCCGTCGGTCAGGGATCGCATGCGGCCGAACAGATCCATCAGTTCCATGG
>JAQYWA010000078.1 GCA_030145265.1 Desulfuromonas sp.
CTTTTCGCTCAGCCGGTATTTCTTTTCCAGCCAGACCAGGAAGGGCAGGTTGCCGGAGAGGGCGAAGCCGCAGGCCTGGGTCATTGCAAGCAGTGCTTCCGACTCCAGCTGCTGCGCGAGCTCCCGGGGGGCGGCCAGGTAGTGGGTGGGGAAATCGACGATGCTGCGGTCAAGGCTGGCTAGGAATAGCTGCTTTTCAATATCCGGCAATGTGCCGAAATCGACCCCGCACCAGTCGGCCGGCCGGGTGGAGAGCAGGGCCCGGCAGGCGAAGGGGCGCAGCGGGTAGATGCCGCAGGCCCCCTCCGGAGCGAGAAAGGGGCAGTCTCCCAGCTGTTGCCGCTGCATTTTCAGGTAGGCTTTGAGGTCGCTGGCCCCGGGCAGGAGCCTGCGCAGTCGGGCCACGTAGTCATCCAGTGCGGTGACCTGGGCTGCGGTCAGGCTTTCGGCGACCAGCAGCGCTTCGGTGAAGCCGGCGTTGACGGTCAGGGTGCAGCAGTTGCTGCAGCCCTTAGCGCAGAAGATCCGTCCCCCCCCCTGCGCGTAGTCTTCAATGCAGTTCACGATCTGCCGGTCAAACTGGTCCCCTTGCCGGCGGATCTTATTTTTCAGCTGTTCCCACATCTCAGAACAGGTCTTCTAGCGATTTTCCCGCTTCAGCTTTTTTAAGCTGTTCGGCGGTCAACACCTGCTTGGCATCGGCCTTGGCCTGCAGATGCCGGATTTCGATGTCGCCTTCGAGGGTCTTGCTCTGGCGCACCAGTTTTTCCACCTGTTCCAGCGAGGCATTTTCGTCCTCCAGGTCGGCGAGATCGAAACGGACGATTGTCAGCTCGGCGCTGGTGCGGATGTTGTCCTTGCGGCAGTCGCTGCGAATCTTTTTGAGTCGGGCAACCTGCTCATCGCTCAGCCCCAGTTCACTGGCGCGGTCGATGTAGAGATCGTGCTCCATCTGGTTCGGCAGCATTCCTTGTTTCATCATCATCGGCCCGTTGCCCATCCGGTGCTGCCGGCAGGGCGGAGTCGAGTCGTCCGTGCAGGGCCTGGCGTCGGTCGGTGCGCCCTTGCGCATCCCCATGCCCGGCAGGTTTTTCTCCATCATGGCGGGCATCATCTTTTCCATCATTTCCGCCCGGGTCGCGGCGGGGTCGGGGGTGTTCTCGGCGATTGCCCCCAGAGGGAGCGATGACAGGATGATCAGCAGAGTTAATCTGATGAGTGCTTTCATGGGCAATCTCCTTGTCGAAAGTGGGCCAACTACTCTTTATTGCCGCCGACGGGGATTTTCGACCGCGTCGCCGGGGCTTCGGTGGTGATCAGTTCGCCGACGAACAGGCTGCCGTTGTGGACGAAGAAGCAGGTCGGCATCCCCTCCGCCAGTTCGGTGAGGCGCCGGGCGTAGTCCAGTTCGTCCCCTGCTTCGGGAGCGGCCAGCCCCAGGAAGACGATGTCGGCGCTAGCGCTCTCGGTGTGAATCAGCTCGGTGACGCTGACGTCGCCGGGTTTGACCATGACGTCGATGTCGGCGTTGATGCGAATTTCCGGGAGCAGCTGCAGCAGAAAATTTTCGGTCTGCAGCTTCATCAGTTCGTTGGAGGCGACGCTGAGGATACGAATGCTGGCGTCGCTCCATTCGGGGTTGCGGGTCAGCAGGTACGACAGCAGCAGCATCAGGTCGCCGTTGCGCTGCAGGCCGCCCCACCAGATGTGGATGGTTTGCGGCTCTCCTTCGTGAGCGGGTTGCAGTGGGAGCAGCCGGCTGATGACCAGAGACTGGTTGAGCTGCTTGAGACGGCGGATCAGCTTGAGAAAAGTGGACAACCGCTCAAGGCTGTCGGGCCAGCCGACCAGCACCGTGTTGCTCTCGATGCCGGCGATGCCGTTGGCCTGGGCGACGGCCAGCATGCCGAGTTCGATGTTTTCGACGATGTCGACCTCGCCAAATGCGACGATCCCTTCCTTGCGCAGGGTTCGGTCAATCTGCAGCTGGCGTTCACGGGTGTCGAGGTTAAGGTCGAGGATGTTGCCTTCGATCAGTTCGCAGACGGTAACCACCCCGCGGTTTTCGCTGAGCAGGGCGCCGAAGCGCACCAGGTCGAGGCGTCGTTCGATGTTGCCGGCGAAAACCAGAAAATGGGGGCGCCAGTTGCGGGCCGTCATCGGCAGCCGGTTGAGTCGGATCAGCGCCCAGCGGATCAGCGCTTCGTAGACGTCGCGACGGACATCCCCCCAGCTTTCCTTGCGGACCCGGCCCTTGAGCACCAGCCAGATGGCCAGCTCGATGGTCAGGGCGGCAATGGTTGCCGGCAGATTGATCAGGACCATGACGCTGAAGCAGCCGAGGGCGCCGAGCAGGCTGACGGCCCAGTGAACCTTCATCCGCGGTCGCCAGGACGGGTTGCCGGAGAGAGACTCAAGAGCGGCGACCAGGTTGACGGTGCCGTAAACGGTGAGAAAGAACATCGAAACGACTTCGGCCACGGTGTTCAGGTCACCGAGAAAAACCGCCACCAGGGCGATGGCCAGGGCCACCATTAGGCCGTTGATCGGTTCTTTGCGGTGGGAGACCTGCGCCAGTCGTTCCGGGACCAGCCGGTCATTGGCCAGGGCTTGCAGGGTGCGGGGGGCGGCCAGCATCGAGCCGACCGCCGAGGAGAATATCGCCCCCCAGAGGCCGGGTAGTATCAGCCATGGGCCGAGCAGGGCGATCTGGGTCCAGATGAGTGGTTCCTGACGCAGGGAGATGGGGTCACTGGCAAAGGCCAGAACAAATGGCACGATCAGGTAGACGGCAAAGCCGGTCAGGGCCGCCAGCAGGGTGCCGCGGGGAATCGACTCGCGGGGATTCTCCAGGTCGCCGGACATGCTCAGCCCGGCCATGATTCCGGTTACTGCCGGGAAGAAGATGGCGAAGACCGCCCAGAAGTTTTCTTCGGCCGGCGGCGTGGCAGCGAGCAGGTTGTGAAAGCTCCCGTTGGCCAGCGAGCCGCCGGTCAGGGCGAGCAGCGACAGTCCGATCAGGACGATGATCGGAATCTGGGTTTTCAGGGCGAAGCCGGCCCCGCGGAAAGCCAGGGCGCCGACCGCCAGGATGATCGTGAAGGCCGCCAGTTGGACGGGGACCGCGGGCCAGACGAAGCGCAGCGATTCGGCCAGACCGTAGGCATAGAGGGTGATGGAGAAGGCCTGGGAGAGAAACAGCGGCAGGCCGATGGAACCGCCGATTTCCGCGCCCAGGCTGCGGGAGATGATGAAATAGGCGCCGCCGACTCCGACCCGGCTGTTGGTGGCGATGGCCGACAGGCACAACGAGGTGATGATGGTGATGGCGTTGGCCAGCACGACGATGAACAGCGCCTTGAACAGGCCGACCTGGCCGACCACCCAGCCGAAGCGCAGGTACATGATGACGCCGAGGATGGTCAGGACGGTCGGAGTGAAGACGCCGAGAAAGGTGCCGAGTTTACCGGGGGCTCTCGGTACTTTTCGCCCAGAGGTGCCGTTGCCGACGGTCAGGCGCCTGAAAATGCGGTCGAGAGTTGAAGACATGGGAGCCAGTAAGTATCCTTGTTTTCGAGGGGATCAGACTGACGAAAAATAAAACAAGACTACCCCAATTTAAAAAAAGGCGCCAGTGTCCTGTTGCCCCAGCGGCGGCTTCTTGAGTACAGTACGGCATTTTGATTAAAGAGGTGTGCTATGAAGAGACTCCTCCCGCGACGGTGTTTGATGTGCTGCTTCGGGACTGCCAGCGTTATCCCCGGCAGTCCGTCTTCTACGAAAAATTTACGGCTTTATAACCCAAACAACGGTATCAACGCAGGCGCAGTGTCGCATTGAAAACCGAAAAATAAACCCATTTTGTATATGCTTTTCCCCTGCGCTTTTGCGTCACGGCGTTAAAATTTGCCTTTGATTTGCCTTGACCTTTGTTTTGGTTATAGGCCCGAAAATTTGTGGCTCGTTTGAATAGCAAGCACTCTTTTCGCGTTTCTTTTTGGTGGGAAAGGGCGCTGAAGAGTGGCCAGTTTTCTGGGATTTTCTGAAAAGAGCGGGGGCAATTCTGCTGGGATTCCCTTTAAAGCGTCAGGGATTACGCGGGTTGTTTTCGCAGTCTTATTCGGGAGTTTTGATCTGCAAAACCTGCAACAGCCCTTGCAGTAGTTGCAGCGGGGTGGGTGGGCAACCGCGGATTACCGCGTCGACAGGAATGACGTTGGCCACCGCTCCGCAGCTGGCGTAAGAAATCCCAAACTCCCCACCATCAGCACCGCAGTCGCCCATGGCCACCACCAGTTTGGGGTCCGGGGTCGCAGCGTAGGTACGCAGCAGCGCCGCCTGCATGTGGCGTGAGACCGGGCCGGTAACCAGCAGCAGGTCAGCGTGGCGAGGCGAGGCGACAAAGTGGATGCCGAAGCGCTCGATGTCGTAGAAACTGTTGTTGACTGCGTGCATCTCCAGCTCGCAGCCGTTGCACGAACCGGCGTCGACCATGCGGATGGCTAGGGAACCGCCGAATTTTGCGGCGATCTCGCGCTGGCAGGCCGCTCCCAGTTCGGCAACCGTCGCTTCGCCCGCGGGGAGCGGCTCGGTCAGCCGCCCGGTGCGCAGGATTTTATTAAATATCCGCAGCATCGCTCATTTCCTTTATAGATCAATCCCTGAGTAAGAACCGTTCACCGACTTGTTGCACACCGGGAAATCAGGGACGATGTTCCCGGGGGTCAGAACTTCGAGGGCCGGCCAGCTCAGCCAGCTCGGATCGCGCGGGAAGTAGCGCAGCACCCGCCCCTGCGCATTTAAGCGCAGATAGGCAAGGGTTTCGCCGCGCCAGCCCTCTACCAGGCCGAGCCCGGCGCACTCCCTGTTCGGCAGCGGCAGTTTTGCCTGCAGCTCGCCTTCCGGAAGCTTTTCAAGTAGTGTTTCGATCAGCCCGAGGGCAATGAGGATTTCATCGCCACGCACCTGCACTCGTTTTTCGATATCCCCATCAAGATAGGCCGGCACCTCGATGTGCAGCCGGTCGTAGGGGGGGTAGGGCGCGTCACGACGCAGATCGTCCTGCAGGTTGCTGGCCCGTCCCAGATAGCCGAGAACACCAAGGCGTTCGGCGTTTGCCGGGCTCAGCACCCCGGTGTTGCGCAGACGATCCTGCAAAGAGGGATATTCGAGCAACACGGGCATTAATGATTTCACCTCCTGGTGCAGCTGCTGTGCCTCTTGGTGCAGTGGGGTAAGCTGGTCGGATACGAGATCGACCGCCACCCCGCCCGGCACCACCCGGTCCATCAGCAGACGATGGCCGAAAACAGCGGCACTGGTACGCTGCCAGAGTTCGCGCAGCCGGGTCATCTGTACTTGGGCGAAAGCAAAACCGACATCGTTGCAGATTGCGCCGATGTCGCCAAGATGATTGGCGATACGCTCACGCTCGGCAAAGATCGCTCGCAGAGCCAGGGCACGCGGCGGCACGTCGATGCCAAGCGCATGCTCCGCCGCTTGGCAGGCGGCCCAGGTATGGACCACGCTGCTGTCACCGGAAACTCGTCCGGCAAGGCGCGCCAAGCCAGCAAGGTCGCGTCCTTCGGCGAGCTTTTCGATCCCTTTATGAACGTAGCCAAGGTGGGCTTCGAGACGCAGGACGTCCTCACCGACCGCCTGAAAACGAAAGTGCCCTGGCTCGATAATTCCGGCATGGACCGGTCCAACGGGGATCTCGTAAACGCCGGAACCGGCAATCGGCGCAAAGGGGTAGCTGCGATCGGGCGCGGTTTGGGCTACGGGGGTGCCCGCGATTGCTGCTTCACGGCGTAGCGGATACCATTTGGCGGACCAGGCGCGATGGCGAATCCAGCGGCGGCCATCTGGATGGTCGACAAACCGCACCCCGAACATATCTTGTAGATGGCGCTCGGGGCGATCTGCCGCAGGAAAAGAGGGGGTCTGGGAGGGGAGTTGCGGCGCTGAGTCGGGAAGAACGGTACGCAGCAGCAGGTGGCCGTCACCACCGGCCAGCAGGGTTGTCACCAGTAGCTCGGGGGGCCGGTGCTCACCCCAGACCGCGGCAAAGCGCAGTCCGGCTGTCGCCGCCACGGCCGCCGCCCGCCCCCAGTCGGCTGGGTTCAGTTCCAGCAGCGTTTCCGGCCCTGCCGGGCCCGCAACGCTGGTCAGGTCGATGTCCGCGTTTGCCAGTTGTGCGGCAAAAGCGGTGGTTTGTGCGGGTCGAACCCGCTGCTCCTGGCGACTCATAGCACCCCCTTGCCCACAATCAGAATCGTTGCCTGGTCAAGCCAACGTACCAGCACCTCCGGGATTGCCACCCCCAGCCAGAGAACCAGGGCAAGATGCAGAAGCACCGGCCAGAGGTTAGCGGCCACCGGCAGTTGCCCCTCTGGTGGATTACCATAAACCATCAGCTGCATATGCCGGAACAGCCCGGCAAAGGCCACACAGAGGCCGAACAGCAGCGGAATCACCAACCAGGGTGTGGCCTTCATGGTGGCGGTGAAGAGCAGAAATTCACTGGTGAAGATACCAAAAGGGGGGAAGCCGGCAATGGCCACCGTTCCGATCAGAAACGACCAGCCAACCAGCGGCTGGGTATGAATCAGCCCGCGAATCCGTTCCATTGCCTGGGTCCCGGAGATGTGGGCAACGTGGCCAACGGTGACAAAGATGGCCGATTTGGTCAGCGAGTGGACGATCATGTGCAGCAGCGCGCCAAAGGTGGCCAGCGGTCCACCAAGGCCGAAAGCAAAGGTCATCAGCCCCATGTGTTCTATGGATGAATAACTGAACAGCCGCTTGACGTCGCGTTGTCGGTGAAGCAGCAGCGCCGCAACGGTGAAGGAAAGCAGTCCGAAGCCCATCATCATCTTCCCGGCGAGTCCGCCGGGAAGAGCCGGATCGATAATCATCTTGAAGCGCACGACTGCGTAAAGGGCGATATTCAGCAGCAGTCCGGAGAGAATAGCCGACATCGGCGTCGGCCCCTCGGAATGGGCGTCGGGAAGCCAGTTGTGCAGTGGCACCAGCCCGATCTTGGTGCCATATCCGACCAGCAAAAATACAAAGGCCAGCGACAGGACCGCTGGTTCCAGCTCGGAGGCGTGGCTGTAGAGGACACTCCACAACAGGGTTTCATCACTGCCGGGCAAAATGCGCTCGGCGGCGAAGTAGATCAGGACCGTCCCGAACAGAGCCTGGGCAATGCCGACCCCGCAGAGGATGAAATATTTCCATCCGGCCTCGATCGATTCCGGGGTGCGGTAAAGGCTGACCAGTAGCACGGTCGCCAGTGTCACCCCTTCGATCGCCACCCACAGCAGGCCCAGGTTATTGGTCGAAAGGGCTACCAGCATGGTCAGCAAAAAACCCTGAAACATGGCGTGATAAAGGCGCATGCGGCCGTCGTCAACCCGACCGATGGCGAGCTCATGAGCCATGTAAGGGCCGGAAAAGACCGCCGTCGTCATCCCCACAAAGGTGTTGAGCAGGATCAGATAGACGTTGAAGGCGTCAACATAAAAGAGCTTTCCAGGCGACAGCAGCGGCCCCTGGTTGAAGACGTCGAGGGCCAGCCGCACCGCGCAGCCGAATGTTAGTACGGTGATCACCAGGTTGACTGCCCCGGCTCGGCGCCAGTGGCCGATCAGCGCCAGCAGCAGGGTCCCGGCAAGGGGGAGCAGCAGAGTGAGGTAGAGGGCCGTCATTTGTCCACCTCGTGCAAGCGGTTGAGGTGGTCAACATCGAGGCTGCCGATCCCGGCGCGGATGTGGAAGAAGAAGATGCCAAATAGGATCGCTGCCACCAGCACATCGAAAGCCACTCCCAGCTCAACCACCATTGGCATGCCGTAGGTGGCAACCACCGCCGCGAAGAACAGGCCGTTTTCCATCGACATGAAGCCGATCACCTGAGCCACCGCCTTGCGTCGGGTGATGATCATCAGCATGCCGATCAGAATCACCGCCAAAGAGACCGCGATTGTGTTGCGGGTGCCAAGCAGTGACAGGGCGCGGATCGGTAGCACTACGTAGTAACTGAACAAGGTCAGGGCTCCGGCACCGAACATCACCAGCGAGGCTCCTCCTCCCACGGTTTCAACCTCACGGCGGATGTCGAGACGCACCACCAGGCGGCGCAGCTGCCAGGGGATGAAAAAGACCTTGAGCGCCAGGGTTATCGCCGCCGAAATTAAAAGGTGGTGACGACCGGAGGTGGCGGCCATCAGCACCGTCGCCAGGCACAGCAGCGCCCCCTGCCAGGCAAAAGTATGGATCAGCGCCACCAGCCGCGCCTGCGCCAGTAGCAGGAAGGAGGTAAAGAGAATCAGCGCCGCCAGGGTCAGAATCCACTGTTCGGTGAAGGGAAG
>JAQYWA010000079.1 GCA_030145265.1 Desulfuromonas sp.
GCCGGCGGCATCCTCTACATGGTGGTGGTCGGGCGCCGCCTGCTGCCAACCCGAAAATCAGGAGCCCTCACCGAAGCCTACCAGGTCAAGGAATACATCACCGAGGTGGAGATCCTTGAAAAATCCCCCTTGGCCAACCTGACCATCGCCGCCAGCGGCCTGGAGGATGATTTCAACCTCAAGGTGCGGGCCATCTTGCGGGGCAGGCACAAACGCCCTCAGCCCAGGCGCAACAGCAAGCTGAGAGCAGGGGACATCCTGTTCCTTGAAGGAAATCCGGAAGGCATTTTAAAGGTGCGCCAGGCCAAGGGCCTCAGCATAGTCCCCGAGCGGGATAACCCCTCACCGGAAGGACTCGAAAAGGAAATGGTCGTGGTCGAAGCGTCGCTGGCACCGACCAGCGACCTGGCGGGAAAAACCCTCGCAGAGGTACGGTTTCGAGAAACTCACGGCCTCAACGTGCTGGCCATCTGGCGGCGGGGAGCCCCGGTGGTAAAGAAAGTCGAGCACGTCAGCCTCCTGTTCGGCGACGTGCTGCTGCTGCAGGGCCCGGAAGAGAAGGTTTTTCACCTTGGCAAAGAGCACGGTTTTCTACTCCTCGGCGGGATTCTCCCGGTCCCCTACCGCCCACGAAAAGCACCTATCGCCCTGACGATCCTGGCTGTCACCATCCTGCTGGTGGTTTTTGACGCTCTGCCGATCATGCCGGCGGCCACCCTGGGTGCCCTGGGCATGGTCCTGTCCCGCTGTCTATCCATCCAAGAGGCCTACGACAGCATTGACTGGCGGATCATCGTCCTGATCGCCGGCACCCTGCCACTGGGTCTGGCCATGCAGAACAGCGGCGCCGCCGAAGTCCTGGCCCGGCTGCTACTCGACGTCATCGGCCCCTGGGGCCCCTGGGCGGTGCTGGCCGGCATCATCCTGCTCACCTCGCTGCTGACCGAGGTGATGAGCCATGCCGCCGCCGCCGTGCTGATCGCCCCGATCGCCTTCAATACCGCCATCGATCTCGGGGTCGACCCCAAGCCCTTCTTCATGGCGGTCGCAATCGCCGCCTCTTCCTGCTTCATGACCCCGATCAGCCACCAGTCCAACGCCCTGGTCATGGGACCCGGAGGCTACCATTTTTTCGACTATACCCGTGTCGGCGCCCCGCTCAACCTGATGGTCTGGATTCTGGCCACCCTGTTGATCCCGCTGATCTTTCCTTTTTGACCCGCCCTGCCTGTAAATCAGCCATCCAGGTGCGATTGCCGAAGCAGATGATATACTGTGTTTTCAGGTACCGGCGACACTCCTTGCGGGGTGATCGGACGAAACACCGCACGGAATTCACGGGCCAAGGAGAGCTACTTTTCCCATGACAGGTTCCGCTACGCTCACTCCTGACAAATTGCACTCGACCCTGCTGTCCCTGCTCGACAGCTGGCCGCTGGCGGTCGTCGGCCTGGATCTGGATGAAAAAATCATTAGTTGGAACCGGGCGGCAGAGCAGATTTTCGGCTGGGCCGCCGCCGAAACCATCGGCAGACCCAATTCAGATTTTCAGCAGGAACCGGACCCGAACACCCGACGATATCTCAAGCGGGTCTTAGCTGGCGACCCTCAGGTCAATAAAGAAGTGCGCCTGCTGACCAACAGGACACAACCAATCGACGTCAACTGGTCGGCAACCCCCCTTCGGGACAGCACCGGCAAGCCCGTCGGCGCCCTGATCCTGATGGAAGACATTACCACCCGCAAGATGCTGGAACGGGCCCAGATCGAATCCGAGCGGTTTTCCCGGGCCATTGTCGACGCCCTCCCCCAGCATCTCGCCATCATCGACGAAACCGGAACCATTATCGCCGTCAACAAGGCCTGGCGGGACTTCGCCTTCGCCAACTCCGAACAGCCGGAAAAACTCTGCGAAGGGACCAATTACCTGGATGCCTGCAACGTGACCACGGGGGATGGCGTTCAGGAGGCCGAAGCCTATGCTCAGGGGATCCGCGCCGTGATGAACGGCACCCTGATCGAGTTTTCGCTGGAGTACTCCTGCCATTCCCCGGACCACCAGCACTGGTACAACGGTCGGGTCACCCGCTTTCCCGGCGAGGGGCCGCTGCGCATCGTCATCACCCACGACAACATCACCGAACTAAAGCTGGCGGAAAAAGCCATTCAGCAGCTGGCCCATTACGATACCCTGACCCAGCTGCCCAACCGCATGCTGCTGCTAGACCGCCTCGGGCAGGTGCTGGCCAAGGCCAAACGTGAACGACAGCGGGCCGCAATTCTCTTTCTCGATCTCGATCGGTTCAAGCTCATCAACGACAGCCTGGGTCATGCCGCCGGCGACAAGCTGCTGAAAATCGTCGCCGAGCGCCTCAATGACTGCGTCCGTA
Organism: Desulfuromonas sp.; assembly: GCA_030145265.1. Lineage (GTDB taxonomy): Bacteria > Desulfobacterota > Desulfuromonadia > Desulfuromonadales > Trichloromonadaceae > Trichloromonas. The sequence continues at coordinate 2,391 of JAQYWA010000079.1, forward strand.
AAAGCGACACGGTCGCCCGTCTTGGCGGGGACGAATTTATCATCGTGTTGCCCTCGGTGCCCCAGACCGAGGACGTCACCCTGATCGCCCAGAAAGTTCTCCATTCCCTGACCCGCCCCGTCGATCTCGAAGGGCAAGAAGTTTTCACCTCGACCAGCATCGGGATTGCCATGTATCCCGCCGACGGCAGGGATGTCGACAGCCTGATCCGCTGCGCCGACATGGCCATGTACCGAGCCAAGGAAACGGGGCGCAACACCTACCAGTTTTTTTCGGCAGAAATGAATCAGCAGATGATGCAGCGACTGGTTATGGAAAATGGCCTGAGACACGCGCTGGAACGGGACGAACTGCATCTGCACTACCAGGAACAGACCGACCTTGCAAGTGGGAAAATTACCGGCATCGAGGTGCTGTTACGTTGGCAGCACCCGGAACTCGGCCTCCTTGCCCCAGCCGACTTCCTCCACCTGGCGGAAGAAACCGGGCTGATTGTTCCTATCGGCGAGTGGGTTCTGCGTATGGCCTGCACCCAGAATCAAGCTTGGCAGGAAGCCGGGCTTCCGCCCCTGCGGATTGCTGTCAACCTTTCAGAACGCCAGCTCAACCACTACCGGCTGGTGGATACGATCACCCGGATCCTCAATGAAACCCAGCTGTCACCCCAATGGCTTGAACTCGAACTTACCGAAAACCTGATCAACAACAACATCCATGACACAGTCGAGCTGTTACAAAAACTGAAGAGCCTCGGCGTCTCGCTCGCCATCGATGATTTCGGCACCGGTTTTTCATCATTGCGCAACCTCAAGCAGCTCCCGATCGACCGTCTTAAAATTGATCACTCGTTCTTGCAGGACCTGGGCAGCAGCGCGAATTCGACCGCGATCATCAAGACCATTATCGCCATGGCCCACAACCTCGGCACCAGGGTGATTGCCGAAGGCGTCGAAACCAATCAGCAAAGGGATTTCCTGCAGGAACACGGCTGCGACGAAATCCAGGGATATTACTTTTCCAGACCCGTTCCCAGAGATGAGTTCTGCAAGCTGCTGAAAACAATCTAAGCAAAAAAATGTCGGGCTGCTCTAATTATCGAGCCCCGCGGTTGACATATTGTCTCAACTGCAATAATGTTGCAACCATGACTAATAAACCAGACCTTTTCGGCTATCACAAAATGCAGGAACTGGCCAAAGCCTGCCGGATCAACGGCCTGCCTGTCACTCCACAACGCCAGGCGATACTCGAAGCTCTGGCCGGCAGAAACGACCACCCCAGCGCCGATGAACTCTTTAACGAAGTCAGAAAACAACTCAAGGGGATCTCACGAACCACTGTGTATCGGGTACTTGAAACCCTGGTTCGGGTCGGTGTGGTCCAAAAAATAGGCACTGAAGAGGCACGGGCCCGTTTCGACGCTGACACCCGCAAGCACCATCACATCCTCTGCATGGGTTGTGGCAAGCTGAACGACCTGAAGGGGGTAACTATCGGCGAACTCATGCCTGACCACCCCGACGTGGATGGATTTCGTTTATTCAATTATACGGTACAATTCACTGGACTCTGCGCCGAATGCCTCGCCAATGCTGAGTTTACGCAAGCCCCAGCCAAACCGCTAACGACTTCAATCGACAAGGAGGAAACATGAAAAAATGGCGGTGTGTTATCTGCGATTATATCCATGAAGGCCCTGAACCTCCCGAAACCTGCCCCGAGTGTGGAGCCGGACGGGAAAACTTTGAAGAAGTTGACGAATAACTTTTACTGCTGATTGCATACATGATGCTTTTGAAAAAGGAGAATGAAATGTCTTTTGTAACCTTGGACGAGATCATCAAATTCGCGGTCAAACGCGAAGAAACCGCCTATCAACTCTATAAAAATGCCGCCGCCATCTCCACCAGCATTGCGGCAAAAAAAATGTTCGAAGAAATGGCCGCAGAGGAAGCTGGGCATAAGGAAGTTTTTGGCAAGATGAGCGTGGAACGGGCCGAAGAATACAAGGCGATCCAGCTTTCCGCCATGAATATCGGCAAGTACCTCGCAGAGGTACCACTAAAACCCAACATGACGTACCAGGAAATCCTCACCTATGCCATGCAGGCGGAAGAAGAGGCCTACCAGCTCTACACGGCAGCGGCCGAGTCGGTTGACGACCCCAAGTTGAAAAACGTCCTGACCGTCTTTGCCGACGTCGAAAAAGGGCACAAGATCAAGGTCGAAAGGATTTACGACGACCACGTCCTGACCGAAAACTGAGCGTAAACTTAAATACAAAAAAAGCCTCTGAAAACAGAGGCTTTTTTATTTTTTCAGAAGAGGTTTTCCCGGTAGTCCGGCACCTCGCTGTACCATTGCGGGTGACGGCGGGCCCGGGCGATAGCTTGATCGACTTCGGCAAGCAGCCGCTGCCGGTCTTTCGGATAGCTTCCGGCCAGGTTGAGAAAGTTGGAAACGTGATTGGAGCGCAAGATGGTCTTGTGCGGCGCAAGGTGCTGCAGCAGTTCACGGGCCTCCTCGAGGATTCCGCCCCGGGAGAGCGGCCGGATGGTGCGAAGAAAGTCGTCATTATGACGAACAAACAGGGTCAGCAGTGAGAAATATTCAGGGGAAAGTTCAGTGATCCACTCGGCTGTCGCCCGGGCGTGCTCGAGACTGCGGGCTTGGCCGGCCAAGCCGAGAATGGCGGTGACCGAGAGCTTTATCCGCGCGTCTTTGGCCTTGCGACACTCCACCAGCATCTTTTCTGCGGAAAACCCTTTGTTGATCGCCCGCAGGGTATCCGGATCTCCGCTCTCCAGACCGAAATACAGAATGCGAAGTTTTTTTTGCCGCAGAAGAGCCAGGTCCTCACCACTTTTGGTGGTCAGGCTGGCCGGGGACGCATAGGCGCCAACCCGCAACAGGTTAGGGAAGGTTTCCGCCAAGGCGTCGAGAACAACCGCCAATTCCGCCTGCGGATAGACCAGGGCATCACCGTCAGCCAGAAACACCCGCTGAATGTGGGGGCGATGGGCCTGCGGCACCGACCGCATCTCGTTGATGATTTCACTCACCGGACGGATGCGGAACGTCTTCATTTTATACATGCCGCAGAAAGTGCAATGGTTCTGCGAACAGCCGACAGTGATCTGAAAAATAAGGCTGCGCGCTTCGCTGGGGGGACGAAACACCGGCTCGTTATAGTCGAAGTAATACATAGCGTTACAACAGGGCGTCGATCGCCTCGAAATCGATTTCTGTTTCGGCCAGAACGCGAATCAGTTCGATTTTTTCGCGATCTTCGACGATGATCTTGGAAACGTCGCTGCTGATCCGGGTGAATGCCTCGGCATTGCTGATTTCGGTGCGGATGTAAGGGATGTTGCTGTCGTCCAGGATTTTCTGGGAAATCCTGGAAACCGGTGCCAGGCCAGGAATCACCAAGCCGGCGATTTTTCGCCGATATTCGGGCAAGTTATACAGAGAAGCGAGCATAACCAGGAGTTCATCGCGAGAACTGTTGACCAGCAGCAGGGTCGAATCTTCGAGCAGGTCGGCGACTCGCTGCGCAGAAGCTGCACCAAGTTGCACATGATGGGCGATGCGCGAAGCTTCACGGACGTCACCGCTGAGCGGTTTGGCGAGAATCTTGGAAATTCGCCCGAGCGTGGGGTTGGCCAGAATCGGGGTGTAATTGAATCCCCCGTCAACCCGAAACGATTCAGCGGCAAAAGCCCGCCGCAGGTAATGGAGACTGGTTTCCCGCTTTTTAGCGAACAACTTATTAAGCATAACCAGCTTTACGTCGATCTGTTCCTGCCGGAACAGGGCCAGGTTCATATTGACCGAATCGATCGTGTTGCCAATACCGCCGCCGGCGATAACCATCACCGGAGCTTCCATCGTTTTAGCGATCTTCGCGTTGTTCATACCGACAACCGAACCGACCCCACTGTGCCCGGACCCTTCTATCACCAGAAAATCGCAACGTTTTTCCAGCTCGGCCGTAGCTTGGCGAATCTTTTCCAGCAGCGTTTCGGTGCGAATTTCACCGTCGAGCACCTTGCGGGTCGAGTCGGGGTATAGAACCACCGGCGACATGTACTCGATGTCACCATCGAGACCGAAAACCCCGGCCATGAGGGCGGCATCCTTATCCATGGACAAGCCGTTGTAGGTGATTGGCTTCGGCCCCAGGGGTTTGATGAAACCAACCCGTTCGTATTTTTTTTGGGCCAGGAACATTAATGACAGACTCGTGGTCGTTTTCCCTGAGTTCTGCCCTGTTGACGCAATGAAAACTTTTCTAGCCATTCGGGAAATCTCCCCTGTTAGCAAGCTCGCATAATCGACCCTAGGAGGCTATCGGACTTACCATGAACCGACTGCAAAATCGGCTGATCGGTCCATATCCTCGACAATTTTCGACAAATAGCCCTGCTATTCGCTCTCAAATTCTCGAAAACTTGGTCTCGAACATTCAATTTTTCGTTTCGGTCCGCTAAGTCCGACAGCCTCCTAGTAAAAATACTATAAAGGTCCCACCATTGCCATCATGTATTCGTGATTATCGTCAACCGGACTGGTTGCACTAAGGGGAAATAGGCTTAAAATAAAAGAAAGGAGCCGTTGCGGCAACGAACCAACCAGCATCACTCGCGCCCAGGAGGTGACCTATGACACACCTAGAACTGACGGAACAACAGCAGCAGGTTCTCAACGAGGTTCTGGAGATAACCCTATCCGACCTGAGCATGGAAATTTCCCATACCGACCAGAAAGATTACCGGGACCGCCTGAAACAGCGTCGTGAGGCCCTGAAGTCCATTCACGAGTCCCTCCATTGAGGGAATCGTAAACATCCGGGCACAAACAGAAAAAGACACCCTAAGGTGTCTTTTTCAAAACCGGTTACCGGCTGAAATTCAGCTGGTAGGCACGGACGGGATTGAACCGTCGACCCCTACCGTGTCAGGGTAGTGCTCTCCCACTGAGCTACGTGCCTATGCAAGCGCCGATCTTTATACCTGCATCACGAGAGAGTGTCAAGGAGTTTTGCGATCATCCCGAAACTCTCTTACGTTCAGAGACGCTGACAACGGCTTGACGGATTCGGTTGATCGGTGACGGCTTGCACAGCACGGGCACTCTCTGCTCGGCAAGAAAATTGCGGACATCGGGCCTATGGCTGGCGGTCAGAAACAGGAACCGCTCTTTCAGGCAGCTTTCCCGGAGAACGACCTCCTTGTACATAATCGATCCCATTCATGACCGGCATCTCGACATCAGCCACAATCACGTCAAAATCGCTTTGTCCGAGCCGTTCCAGCCCTTCCCGGCCATTGCCAGCAATTTCCACCTCGGCGTCCCGGATCAGGATGTTTTTGATCAGGAAGGCCAGCGCCGGATCGTCTTCGACGACCAGCACTCTCAACTTGCTCAGAGAAGGGATACTGCGAATTTTCTTTAATACATGCTGCCCATAGGGAAAGGTCGACAGATACTCTTCGATGCCCTTCAGGTGACTTTCGATTTCGTTCTTGGCAGAGTTGTACTCCGGGCTGTTCTTCTTAAGAACATTCATGGCATACAGAAAGAGGCTGTTCCATTCGTAGAACTCGATATCGGCAATCATCGCCGCCATCTCTTCCCGTGACACCCCCCCGGAACCGACCTTCTGCATGACTCCGTCGAGGGCACTGACGACGATCTGCCGGGTTTCCTCGTCGATCGTCGTGGCGATTTCCTCCTTTTTGATCAGGTCATGCCCGGAAAAGGCCGCCCTGATCATCCGCGAATGCTGCATTTCCTCTTCGGACAGCGAGGTCAGGAACAGCGCGAAGGACGGGTCGTCGGCAAACATCCCGGCCGCCCGACGGTAGATCTCCGCCGCTTTCTCCTCGACATGACTCAGCCACTCCACAATGTCAGTCATAGCATCTCCATGCTCCGGACA
>JAQYWA010000080.1 GCA_030145265.1 Desulfuromonas sp.
CATCTCTACCAGGGCTTTGATGCCCGCCAGGTTGCGCTGCCGGTGCGAATCGCCAATTACCTTGGTTGCCGGCGTTTGCTGCTGACCAACGCCGTAGGAGGGATCAACAACGCCTTCAAGCCTGGCGACTTTATGCTGATTGAAGACCATCTCAACCTGATGGGGGACAACCCGCTGCGCGGCGAGGCGCTGCATCCTTTCGTTGATTTGTCCAACTTGTACCTGCGGACACTCTTTGACCCGCTGCAGAATTTTGCCCGCCAGCAGGGGATCTCCCTGCATCGAGGGGTGCTGGCCGCCCTCATGGGACCTTCCTACGAAACTCCCGCAGAAATTCGTATGCTGCAGCGCCTGGGCGCGGATGCTGTTTCGATGTCGACGGTTCCCGAGGCGATCATGGGCAAGTCTCTGGGGATGGATGTCGTCGGGCTGTCTCTGATTTCTAACATTGCTGCCGGCCTGGCGTCTGCTCCGCTTGATCACCAGGATGTGCTGCAGGCTGGATCCCGTGGCGCAGATGACTTCATTCAGCTGGCCCGGCAGTTGGTTCAGTTCTGGCAACACATCCCGCAGTCCGAAAAATCTTCCTGACCCGCTTGCGGTCGGTTTTTTTATCTTTTCAACTAGAAGTAATTGTTGATTTTTACCTTTTCTGTTAGATTGGCGCCTGCTTGACAGTGGTCGTCTCTGTGTTAAATTTTAAACAGAATTTAAAAAGGAGAATCTGTTTGGTCCCTGGGAGTGAAAACATTCTTATTGTCGATGACGAGGAAAACGCCCGCATCGGTCTCACCAAGCTTCTTTCCCAGGAGGGCTACGAAGTGGACAGTGTCGCTGATGGCAGTGAAGCCTTGGAGTTCCTGCGCGGAAAACGGGTGAGCCTGGTCATCAGCGATATCAACATGCCCCGGATGAACGGCTTGGCCTTTCTCCAGGAGATCAGCCGACATTATCCCAGTGTTCATGTCATCATGATCACGGCGTATGGCGAAGTCGAATCCTATCTTGAAGCCATGAGCCTTGGGGCCTATGAGTACCTTCACAAGCCGATTAAGCTCGATGAACTCAAGATGGTGATGAATAAGCTTTTCAAGCGAAGTGCCAGGCCCAATTGAATTTTTTATCAACCATTATGGGAGAGAGGTTATGAAAGACTTCAAGACCATCCTGTTTGCGGTCGATTTTTCGCAAAGCTCTGATTATGCGTTTCAATTTGCTTTGTCCCTGGCAAAGAAATACGATGCCCGCCTGTTGATCATTCATGTCATCAACGAACCTGTCGACCTGCGCGGCTTTTACGTTCCGCACATTTCCTTCGAAAAACTGGAACAGGAAATTGAAGTAGGCGCCAAGAAAATGATGGAAAAGTTCTGCCGGACCCAGATCAAGGACTACAGCAAGTATGAAAGTTTTATTGTTCCCGGCATCCCTTACGATGAAATCATCAAAAAAGCTCAGGAGCAGTCGGCTGACCTGATTCTCATGGGTACCCACGGGCGTACCGGTCTCGACCATGTTCTGTTTGGCAGCACGGCTGAAAAAGTTGTGCGCAAATCCCCGGTCCCGGTCATGACCGTGAGGTTTGCCGAGTAGCCGATACCGGCACATAGGGTGTAAAAGCAAAGGCAGCGGTTTCGCTGCCTTTGCTTTTATTTGGCGGTGGTATTTCCCCTTGTCAAACGAGAAGGGGGCAGTTATTCTATCCTATCCATTCTGGGAATGATTGACAGGGGAGACGGAGAGTCATGGACAGACGGATTGTCGTCGTGGATGACGAGAGAATAATTCTCGAGCTGACTTCCATGATATTGCGCAGCAAGGGATACCAGGTTTTTACCGCCGAAAACGGTGAAGAAGGTATGGCTCTGATCGAAAAAGAACGGCCGGATGTCGTCCTGCTCGATTATATGATGCCGGACATGGACGGGCTCACCGCGTTGAAAAAAATCCGCAACGCCTATCCGGACACCTACGTCATGATGTTCACTGGCAAGGGGAGCGAGGAGATCGCCGTCGAACTGATGAAGGCCGGCGCCTCGGACTATATCCTCAAGCCGTTCAACAACCAGGATCTGGTCGATCGCCTCGAAAATGTCCTGCGCATCCGCACTATCGAGTTGCACAACCGCGAATTGCGCCAGGAACGGGAACGGCTGCTGCACGAGATCGAACAGTGGAATCTCGAACTTGAGCGCCGGGTCGAAGAAAAGACCCGCGACCTGGAAAAAGCTCACGCCGAGATTCTCCAGGGCGAAAAGCTGGCGGCGCTTGGGCACCTCTCCGCCGGCATGGCTCACGAAATCCGCAATCCGCTTAATACCATCAGCCTGTTCATGCAGCTGCTCAAGAACGGTATAGACACAGACAGCGAACTTTTCACTTATGCGGACAAAGCCCTTAATGAAGTTGGACGGATCGATGATCTTCTGGTCAACTTGCTGGCCGCCAGCAAGCGTCCCCAGTATGAGCTGCACATGGTGTCAATCGCTGCGATCATTGATCGAACCCTCGACACTTTCGCCGCGCAGATCAAAGCCTCCGGAGTTGCCCTGCATAAGGAGTTCGTCACCGAGCCTCCGCCGATTCTTGCGGACGTTACGGAACTGGAGCAGGTTTTCAACAACCTGATTGCCAACGCTCTCTATGAAATGCAGCAGGGGGGGGGCCTTGGCCTGCGCCTGTCTCATGACGCCCAATCCATTCACGTAGATATTTCCGATACGGGCAAAGGGATCGCCAGTGAAAATCTGAGTCAGATATTCGACCCGTTTTACACCACCAAGGCCAAGGGGACCGGGTTCGGCTTGTCGGTGGTGTTGCGGATCATCAAGACCTACGGCGGCCGGATTTCCGTGGACAGCCCCTCCGGGCAGGGGACGGTTTTTCACATTCAGTTGCCACTGGAGTAGGCCCGGATGTCTTTGTGTCTGCGTGAAATCTCCCTCGGGTTGGATGAGGATGAGTCGGCCCTGCGGTTTAAGGTAGCCGAAATACTGGGGCTGGCTGCGAATCAAATCGATGCGCTGCTGATCGTCCGCCGCGGCATTGATGCCCGCAAGAAGCCCAGGGTGCTGAGGGTGTACACGGTTGAATTCACGGTGACCGACGAAGCGGCGGTGTTGCGCCGGCATGCCGGTCTGGCCCGTCTCGAAGCCGTTGCCGAGGTGACCCTGCCTGAAATCCGGACAATTGCCCAACCGCACCGGGTGCTGGTGGTGGGGATGGGGCCGGCCGGTCTCTTTGCCGCCCTGCGTCTTGCCCAGCACGGCTTAGCCGTATGTTTGCTGGAACGTGGCAAGCCGGTCGAGGACCGGGTCCGGGATGTCGATCAATTCTGGAATGACGGCCTGCTCGACCCGGCCAGCAACGTGCAGTTCGGCGAAGGCGGGGCGGGAACCTTTTCCGACGGCAAGCTGACCACCCGCCTCAACAGCCCGTGGATGCGTCTGGTATTGCAGACCCTGGTTGATTTCGGGGCTCCGGAAGAGATTCTTGTTCAGGCCAAGCCCCATGTCGGCAGCGATCGACTGCGGCGGGTGCTGGTCAACTTTCGCCAAGCGCTGCAGGCGTTCGGGGTCGACATCCGCTTTAATGCTTGTCTGACCGGCCTTGAATGCCATGAGGGGCGTGTTGTTGCCGGGATTCTGGCCGATGGCTCGCAGGTTGACTGCGATAGCCTGGTGCTGGCTCCGGGGCACAGTGCCCGGGATACCTACCGGATGCTGCAGGGCGCCGGTGTTCGCCTGGAGTCCAAACCGTTTGCGGTGGGGGTGAGGGCCGAACACCCGGCCGAGTTGATCAACCGGATCCAATACGGACTGTCGTCCCACCCGAAACTGCCGGCCGCCGATTATGCCTTGGCCTGGAACGATCCCGAAACCAAGCGGGGGATCTATTCCTTCTGCATGTGCCCCGGCGGCGAGGTGATCAATGCCGCGTCCGAAGCGGGGGGGCTGGTGGTCAACGGCATGAGCCTGTGCCGCCGGGACGGGCGGTTTTCCAACAGCGCCCTGGTCGTTTCTGTTCGCCCCGACGATTTTGACGCTGCCGACGCGCTGGCCGGGGTTCGCTTTCAGCGGCGCTGGGAGGAGGCGGCTTTTGCCGCTGGTGGCGGAGCGTTTCGGGCCCCGGCGCAGAATTTGATGGGGTTTCTCGGGCGCAAGGGGGGGGCGGTGGTTTCCAGTTGCCGACCGCAGGTGTGCGCGGCGGAGCTGGATCAGGTGCTGCCTGATTTTGTCACCCTCGGTTTGCGCCGCGCGCTTCCTCACTTTGATCGGAAGATGCGCGGCTTCGTCACCGCCGAGTCGACCCTGATCGGGGTGGAAACACGCACCTCGGCTCCGTTGCGCATCGTTCGCGACGAGTCGGGACAATCGCTTTCCCATCCCCGGCTTTATCCGGCCGGGGAGGGTGCCGGTTATGCCGGCGGCATTATGAGCGCCGCTCTTGACGGTCTCAAGACGGCGGAACATATCGTATCTATCGCAGTAAACGGGAGCAGTACGTGAAAAATATCTATGTTGAACAGATCAAGGAACGGAGCTGGGTTGAAAGCACGTTCCTGGTCGGAGACAAAACCTTGGCCATGGCCAAAAACGGCAAGCCCTATATGACCCTTCGACTGGCAGACCGCACCGGCGAAGTGGAAGGACGGGTCTGGGACCGGGTCGATGAGTTTTCCGCCTGTTTTGAAAAAAACGATTTCATCAACGTCAAGGCCAAGGCCAGCGTTTACCTCGGGAAGATGCAACTGGTCGTGCAGGAGTTGGTCCCGGTGGCCGAGCAGGATGTCGATCTGGGCGATTTTTTGCCGGTTTCCGAACGCCGCGTCGATGATATGCGCAGCGAGTTCATTTCTCGGATTGAAGCGTTGGCCGATCCGGATCTCAAGGCGCTGATGCAGGCCTTTGCCGCCGATCAGAAGTTCATGCGCGGCTACTGTGCCGCCCCGGCCGCCAAGGCCATGCACCATGTTTTTCTCGGCGGCCTGCTCGAGCATTCTCTGTCGGTTGCGGCCCTGGCCGACGATGTCAGCCGGCGCTACCCCGTTGTCAACCGCGACCTGCTGGTGGTTGGTGCGCTGCTCCACGATATCGGCAAGGTCGATGAACTGCGCTACGAGCGTTCCTTCGACTATTCTGACGAAGGGAAGCTGATCGGTCACATTGTCATGGGGGTGGAAATGATCGATGAGAAGATCCGCATCATCTCCGGTTTCCCTTCGCGGCTGAAGATGGTGCTCAAGCACATGCTCCTTTCCCACCACGGGCAATACGATTATGGTTCACCGAAACGTCCGAAAACCCTTGAAGCGGTGATTTTAAACTTTGTCGATGATCTCGATTCGAAGATCAACGGGGTGTGTACCCATATGGCCAAGGAGCCAAACCGGGAAGGCGATTGGACCAGTTATCATCGTCTTTACGACCGCTATTTTTTCCGTGACAAGCAGGCCCGGCCGGACGCCCCTGTCGCCCAGGCGTCGTCTATTCCCGCAGTACAAAAGCCTGTGCCCCCGCCACCGCCCAAGGCGGCGGAGCATTCTCGCGGCAAGGAAAAACCCAAACAAGGGTTTGGCTTCACTCTGGCCGATCAGCTCAAAGGGAAGAACCTCGACCTGTTTTCTGTGGACGATAACGAGAAGGAGTGAGTGAATGCTGATCAGGGCAATACCTGTCGGACCGTTGCAGGTCAACTGTTTCATTGTAGCTTGCAGTAAAACCAGGGATGCGATGGTGGTTGACCCCGGCGACGAGGGGCAAAAAATTCTTGATATTCTGCGCAAGGAAAAGCTTCAGCTTAAAATCGTGGTCAACACCCACGGTCACTTCGATCATATCGGCGCCAACCGGTTACTGGTCGAGGAGACCAATGCTGAACTGCTGATTCATGAAAAGGATGTCCCGTTGATGGGGCAGGCGGCCCAACATGCGGCGTTGTATGGTTTGACCACCACCCCGTCGCCGGAGCCAACCCGCACCCTGGCCGGGGGGGATCGTTTCAAGGTCGGAGAACTGGAAGTGACGGTTATCCATACTCCAGGGCATTCAGCGGGCGGAATCTGCCTGCTGGTCGGCGACCACCTTTTTTCCGGGGATTCCCTGTTTGCCGGTTCGGTGGGCCGCACCGACCTGCCGGGCGGCGATCATAGCGCCTTGATCGACGGCGTCAAAAAACGCCTGATGGTGTTGCCCGAAGATACTGTGGTGCACCCGGGACATGGCCCGGATACCACTATCGGCGAAGAACAACGCAGCAACCCGTTTGTCGGCAACGACTGACCGGTTCGGGGTCTTTCAGGAGGGTGAGCCGTTTATGCTGAAGGAAAAAACCATACTGCTCGGGGTCACCGGGGGGATCGCCGCCTATAAGGCGGTTGAGTTGCTGCGTCTGTACGTCAAGGCCGGCGCCGAGGTCTTCGTGGTGATGACTAAGGGGGCCTGCGAATTCGTTACGCCGCTGACGTTTCAGACTCTTTCCGGCAACCCGGTTCATACCGAGCTGTTCAATCTGTATCAGGAACGGGAGATCGGGCACATTTCCCTCGCGGACCGGGCTGATCTGGTTGTGGTCGCACCGGCCACCGCCAATATCATCGGCAAAGTCGCCGGGGGCCTGGCCGATGATCTGCTGAGTACGACCCTGATGGCGACCAAGGCGCCGGTGCTGTTCGTGCCGGCGATGAACGTCAATATGTACGAAAATCCCCTCTACCAGGCCAACCAGAAAAAGCTCGAGGAGTTCGGCTATCACTTTGTGGAGCCGGTCACCGGTTACCTGGCCTGCGGCTGGGAAGGAAAGGGGAAGATGCCCGAGCCCTTGGCGGTTTTCGAAGAAACCCTGCGGCTGCTCAGCCCCCAGGATCTGAGCGGAGAAACGGTGCTGGTGACGGCCGGACCGACCCGTGAAGAGCTCGACCCGGTGCGCTACCTGAGCAACTATTCGTCCGGCAAAATGGGGTACGCCATCGCCCGGGCCGCCCGCCAGCGCGGCGCACGGGTTATCCTGGTGAGCGGTCCTACGGCATTGCCAGTTCCGTGCGGAGTCGAGGTGGTGCAGGTGGTTAGCGCCCGACAGATGCGCGAGGCGGTGATGGAGAGACTGGCGAAGGCGACAGTGGTCGTCAAGGCGGCCGCCGTGGCCGACTATCGTCCAGCCGAACGGTCCGAGCAGAAGATCAAAAAAGGACAGGAGGCGGAGCTGGGTCTGACTCTCGAGAAAACCACCGATATTCTGGCCGAACTGGGGCAGTGCAAAACGACCCAGTTACTGGTCGGGTTTGCCGCCGAGACGACTGACCTGGTGGAAAACGCCCGCAAAAAACTCGAAACGAAGAACCTCGACCTGATTGTTGCCAACGACGTCAGCCGCAGTGATGCCGGCTTCGATGTCGATACCAACGCCGTGCGCTTGCTTTACCGCGATGGCAGCAGCGAAGAGCTGCCTTTGCTCAGCAAGGATGAAGTCGCCCAGCAGTTGCTCGATCGCATTGTCAGGCTGCGGTGCACCACGGCGTAGGGGCGCTGCTTGCCGCGTCCATGGTGATGGGGGTTAATAGGCCGAGAGGAGTTCTAGCAGGTCGTCGGGGCGGGTGATCCCTTCGCGGAAGCGGGGCCGGAGATCGGCCAGAATGGCCTCGCCGTCAGGAGCGGGGAGTTTGCCGTCGAGCCAGAGCAGGTTGAGATTCTTGCGGATCATTTTGGCGGCGTTGAGGGCCCGCTCTCCGGTCGGGTCGGCTTTCCAGTATGGGCTCGCCTCCATGTCGCAGAGGATGCTCAGCCCCGCCTCCCTGGCCAGGGCCATGTACTCTTCCTGATCACTAGCATTGAGCGTCCATTTCGACGAGTGATCGAGGGAACGGAGCATCTTCTGCCATTGCTGCAGCCGGTTGAGCAGCAGCAGCGAGTTGAACAGGCGCTTGTTGGTGGCGAACGAGAAGATAGTGTTGGACAGTACCCCGCGCAGCAGGGTGTCGTTGTCGTTGAAGCGGCGGCGGGCGATGGTTCGGGCCAGGGCCCAGGTTTCCGGCGGCACATGGGCTTCGCTGCGCACTTCCCAATAAGTGTGCTTGAGCAATACCGTGTTGAAGGTGCGCACCATCTTGAACGGGACGAAATACGAGTGGGCGATGGTGTCGGCGGCCAGGTGGCTCAGGTAGCCGTAGGCACAGGCTTTCTGCGGGGCGCTGCGGGCCGCATCGAGCACCTTGCGCCCAATGCGCCAGGAGTGGCAGTGTTGCAGGTAATGGGTGAATTTCTTGCCGAGGGTGATGTCGGCGCTGATGCAGCCGTACAGGTAGTCTTGAGGATG
>JAQYWA010000501.1 GCA_030145265.1 Desulfuromonas sp.
AACGCGGGCGATGTCAGTTTCTTCGAGCAGCCCCATCTCGATCAGGTTGGTGCCGAGCCGGCCACCGAAAATGACCTGGCACTTCAACCCTTCTTCAAGCTGCATCGAAGAAATCAGGTTTTCCCGGATAAGCAGTTCACCTAATCTTATGGCCATTTGTATCCCCCGGATAACAGGATGAAAAAACTCTTGCGAGTTTACGTTTAAACATTGACAAAAGCAAGGGTGGGTTAGCCGCTAAGGGCGGCGCCCAGCGGGGTTCCGCTTGTTGGCGCAATGAGGAATGAAGCTGGGGCCGGCTCGTCTATTGGCTGTGGACCGCGTTTTCGACGGTGTCAGCTTTGGCCTGGTAGGTGTTGTTTCCCTGAAGCCGGGCCATCAGGGGCGCGGACATGGCCTGGAATTCGGCCATTCGTTCGCGGGATATCGGGGTCGCGGCCGGAGCTTTGATTTTATAGGGATTGACCGGGGTGCCGTGTTTGAACATGCGGAAGCAGAGATGCGGACCGGTGGCCAGACCGGTGCTGCCGACGTAACCGATGATTTTGCCCTGCGCAACTTTCTTGCCCCGCTTCATCCCCTTGGCAAAGCGGCTCATGTGCAGGTACAGGGTCTCGTAACTGTTGGCATGACGCAGTTTGATGAAATTGCCGTTGTACTTGGTGTAGCCGATCTTGGTGATGGTGGCATCGCCCACAGCCTTGATCGGGGTGCCGGTGGAGGCGGCGTAGTCGATGGCCGGGTGGGCTTTCCAGGTTTTGGATATGGGATGAAAGCGTTTCAGGGTGAATCCGGAGGAAATCCGTGAGAAGGCCAGCGGTGCCTTGAGAAAGGCTTTGCGCAGGCTTTTGCCTTTGGCGTCGTAGTACGATGCGGTATTATCGCCATCCTTGAACAGGAAGGCCTGGAAGGTTTCCCCCCTGTTGGTAAACTCGGCGGCCATGATCCGCCCGTACCCGGCCGGTTCGCCATCGCGGTAGCGTTTTTCCACCAGTGCTTTGAAGGAGTCGCCTTCGCGGATGTCGAGAATGAAGTTGACGTCCCAGGCGAAGATGTCGGCCAGGGTCATGGCCAGTTCGGCGCTCTCGCCGATCTCGGCAACCGCCACGAACAGGCTCGAGGTGATCGTGCCCTGAACCAGGCTGGTCTCGACGGTGTAGTCGATGGCGATGCGTTCAACGTCAAAACCCTCTTCGGTGTGGCGGATAACCAGCAGGTCGTCGCGGTCGATATCGTATTCGAACTGCTCGAACGAGCCGTCGGTCAGACAGATTTTATACGGTTTGCCGGCGCAGATGTTGGAGAGTGGAAAAACCCCCCGGCTCTCTTGGCCGAGGTCATGTATGTCGCGGGGGGAGAAGTAGGCGCTGAGCAGGTTGGTGATGGTGTCGCCTGGACGGATCGCGCCTTCGATGATCTCGCGCCGGATTTCTGGAATCGGCGGCGCCTGGATCGTTGTTTCAACCGGTGTCATGCGGGCTTCGGTGGGGGTCACGGACTGGCGGTTGGTCAGCAGAAACAGGGTGCCGATCAGGGCCAGCAGAACCAGCAGTAACGGGGTACGGTTTTTCTTGCGGCGGGTCCTGGCCAAGACTCTGGGCGGGTTGAAATCGAAATTCATGGTGCTCCTGCTATGGGAATGCCGCGAT
>JAQYWA010000502.1 GCA_030145265.1 Desulfuromonas sp.
TGATCGTCTCGGCGCTGGTCTTCGCCTGGCAGAACGCCCGGCGCATCTACTCCGAGATCTCCATTGACGAAGCCGGGACCAAAACCTACCGCTTGAATGGGCCGCTCTTTTTCGGCTCGGTGCGTTCCTTCCACGATCAGTTCACCCCGGCGGAAGATCCCGACGAGGTGGTGATCGACTTTCGCGGCTCGCGGGTCTGCGACCACTCGGGGCTCGAGGCGGTAAACAGTCTCACCGAGCGCTATCTGGGGCAGGGGAAGAAGCTGCGGCTCAAGCACCTCAGTGCCGAATGCCGCACCCTGCTTGCCAACGCCGGCAGCATGATCGAGGTCAACGTCATCGAAGATCCGCGTTACCGGGTGGCGGTGGACGAATTAGCCTAAGGCGTTTTCCGAAGAGTCGGCGTTGCCGGCTTTTCGATATGCATACATTCGGATGACTCTAACGTTTGAGCCGGCCCCTTTTGGGAGCCGGCTCTTTGCGTAGCAGGAAATGCTGTCGACGCTACATGGCTGGTGTTATTGCCTGTTCGGCCGCGACTCGAACCGGTTCGCCAAGAAAGGCAAGATAACCGAAGGCCAGGCCGAGCATATCGGCTACGCCGCCCATGGTAAGGTTGATGCGCTGGTATTCGCGGTTGAGCTGCTGGAGCAGCGGAACCGGATTCTCGCCGCGGGCAAGCAGCTGTTCGATGGATCGGCCGTCGTGGCGCAGGCGCTCCAGGCCGGGCTCTCCGCAGCGGTGCAGGGCGGTGGTGTCCTCCACTTTTTGCATCAGCGCCGCCAGCATGGAAAAAGCGGCCCTCAGCGGATTGTCCTCGCGAGCGATGCTGGTGTGCCAGGCCGGCAGGGCGATATCGAAGAGGCAGGGGAGGCCGTCACGGGCTTCGGCAAGAATGCCGCCGACCCGGTAGATCTGGCGGACCGCTGCCCCGTTGCTGGCCGCCGGGGCTTGCAGGGCAATGATCTCGTCGGCCACCGCGGCTACTGCGAGCCGCAGGGTTTCCGATTCGCCGTCGGTTGTGCGTGCGCGTGCGGTAAGCAGCAGGCCGCCGAGGAAGATCGCCCCTTTGTGGGTGTTGGTGGCTAGGCGGGCCAGCATTCGCTCTTCAGCACAGCGCCCGAGGGCGATCAGGTTGGTGCTCGGGGCACCCGCGGCCAGGGCGCAGGTCAGTTCATCGAAGTAGATTCCCATCAGCTCGATGGAGGTGATCATCTTCGGCAGGGAGAGGTCGCTATGGGAGCCGCTGTCCCACAAATCGACCAACCCCGGCTTGGGGGTGAGGTAGAGCTCGGCGGTCAGTCCCTGAAGCAGGGCTGCGGCGAGCGTTTCAGTTGCTGAAATGGTGCAGCAGTTCATGGACTTTGTTCACCAGTTCGAAATGGGGATGGCGGGCCAGGCGGATGCACTCCTTGGCCGGCGCGTCGCAGACCAGGCAGAGGCGCTGTTCCAGCTGCAGAACTTCGCGGTCGACGGCCGCGCCGGTGGCGTTGTACACATCGGCGTCGAGCAGGCGCGAGACGGGGAACGCTGTCTCCAGCTGCACGCAGCCGCGCTTGAGCTCTGCGGGGTCGACCGGGCCGGCGAGGATGGCATAGGGGCCAAGCAGATCCCCGCCGGTACAGGCTTCCGTGAGCTCCGGATAGGC
>JAQYWA010000081.1 GCA_030145265.1 Desulfuromonas sp.
CCGCGAGGACGTCTGAGCGATTACTGCTCGTACACCCTTTTTTCTCCGTAGGGGCACGGCATGCCGTGCCCCTACCGCTTTTCAAGCAGAATGGCTAAATTGAAAACAGGCATCGTTTATCTCATCGGCGCCGGTCCCGGCGATCCCGGATTGATCACGGTCAAGGGCATGGATTGCCTGCACAGAGCCGACGTGGTGATCTACGACTACTTGGCCAATCCAGCCTTTCTCAGCGCAGCGCCAGAGACGGCTGAGCGGATCTACGTCGGCAAAAAAAGCGGCAAACACCACAGCTCGCAGGACGAAATCAACGGATTGCTGGTCGCCAAGGCCAGCGAGGGCAAAACCGTCGCCCGCCTCAAGGGGGGCGACCCCTACGTCTTTGGCCGTGGCGGCGAAGAAGCACTCTACCTGCATCAGGCCGGCATCCCTTTTGAGGTAATTCCCGGCATCACCGCCAGCTTTGCCGCGGCCGCCTACGCCGGCATCCCCCTGACCCACCGCGATTACACCACCAGTCTCGGCCTGGTCACCGGTCATGAAAACCCTGAAAAAAAGATGTCGAGCCTCGACTGGGAAAGGCTGGCTACCGGCGTCGGCACCCTGGTCTTCTACATGGGGATGGCCAACCTGCCGCTGATCAGCCGCGAGCTGATATCTCACGGTCGCCCGACCAGCACCCCGGTGGCAATCGTGCGCTGGGCCACCACCCCGAAACAGCAGACCCTGGTCGCCACCCTCGGCGACGTGGTAGATAAAGTCGCTGCCGCCGGGCTCAAACCGCCGGCTGTCATCATCGTCGGCGAGGTGGTTCGTTTGCGCGGCCAGCTGCGCTGGTTCGACACCCGGCCGCTGTTCGGCAAACGGGTCCTGGTCACTCGCACCGCCGAGCAATCCGGCAGTTTTTCAGCCATGCTCGAAGCACTCGGAGCCGAAGCGGTCCCGTGCCCGGTGATCGAAATCGTCCCTCCCGAAAGCTGGGTTGAGCTGGATCGGGAAATCGCCCGGCTCGACGAAACCGACTACCTTATCCTCACTTCGACCAACGCCGTCGAGATCTTCTTCGCCCGGCTGCAGGCGGCCGGGAAGGATGTTCGCGCCCTGCACCGCAGCAAAGTCGTCGCCGTCGGCCCAAAAACCGCCGCAGCGATCGCGGCCCGCGGCATTCATGCCGATCTGATGCCGGCCGACTACCGCGCCGAGGGAGTCGTTGCGCTACTCAAGGAAGCGGGTGTCACCGGCAAACGCATCCTTTACCCGAAGGCGGCTCTGGCCCGGGACCTGATTCCGAAGGAACTTGAGGCGGCCGGTGCGCGGGTATCCGCCCCCCTGGCCTACCGAACTCTGGCGCCGAAGCAACTGAGCGACGAAGTTCGCCAGCGGCTGAAAAACCGGGAGATCGACGCGGTAACCTTCACTTCGTCGTCGACCGTGACCAACCTGCTCGACCTGCTCGGCGCAGAGGCAACCGACCTGCTCGCCGGACTCACCATCGTCTCCATCGGCCCTCTGACCACTGCCACCGCTCACAAGTGGGGTCTGACGGTCACTGTGGAGCCCAAAGATGCAACCCTCGAAGCGATGCTGGCCGCGATGGTTGATTATTATTCGCAACACGCAAATATTAACCCCTGAACCCAGGAGTTTTGCCATGTTCTTTCCCGAATACCGAGCTCGCCGCCTGCGCCGCAACGACAACATCCGCCGCATGGTTCGCGAAACCTTTCTGCGCGTCGACGACCTGATCTACCCGATGTTCAGCGCCTTCGGCCAGGGGATCAAGAAAGAAATCCCGTCGATGCCGGGAATCTACCAGCAGTCGATCGAGCACATCGTCGCCGAGGCCAAAGAAGTCTACCAGCTCGGCATTCCGGCGGTGATCCTGTTCGGCATCCCCGAAGCCAAGGACGCCCTCGGCCAGGACGCCTACTCGGAAACCGGGATCATCCAGGAGACCATCCGGGCGATCAAAAAGGACGTGCCGCAGCTCACCGTCATCACCGACGTGTGCATGTGCGAGTACACCGACCACGGCCACTGTGGCGTGATCCACGATGGAGACGTCGACAACGACGAAACCCTCAAACTGCTCGCCGCCGAGGCCCTTTCCCACGCCCGTGCCGGCGCCGACATCATCGCCCCGTCCGACATGATGGACGGCCGGGTGGCGGCGATCCGCGAGATCCTCGATGCCAACGGTTTTTCCAACATCCCGATCATGAGCTACGCGGTCAAGTACGCCAGCGCCTACTACGGTCCTTTCCGTGACGCCGCCGATTCGACCCCCCAGTTCGGCGACCGCCACTCCTATCAGATGGACCCGGCCAACCGCCTCGAGGCCTTCCGTGAAGCGGCCCTCGACGTGCAGGAGTGCGCCGACTTCCTGATGGTCAAACCAGCCCTGGCCTACCTCGATATCCTGCGCGACATCAAGGAGCGCTTCGACCTGCCGCTGGTGGCCTACAACGTTTCCGGCGAATACTCGATGATCAAGGCCGCCGCCGCCAATGGCTGGGTCGACCACGACCGCATCGTAATGGAAACCCTGATCGGCATGAAGCGGGCCGGCGCCGACCTAATCATCACTTACCACGCCAAAGAAGCGGCGAAGCTGCTGAAAGCCTGAATAACGGCGGGATGAAAAAGCTCTCCCCCCGACCTGCTATACTGTCACAAGAACCGGGCTCTGGCCCGCTTTTCGAACAGGCAGACCGGGGGATTTCATGATCGACAAATCCGGCAGCTCTCCCAAGCTTTCACGGGGAGAGCTGATCACCACCCTGACCCACTACTACCGGGCCGAAGTACAACGCAGCCTGGCCTGGCGGGAGCGGCTGGACCTCACCACCAACTGGGCGGTGGGGAGTACTGCGGCCGTTCTCGGTTTTGGCTTCAGCCACCCCGAATTTCCACACATTTTTTTCCTGTTCGGGCTGGCCATCGTCTACATTCTCCTGTACGTTGAATCGCGACGCTACCGTTTCTACGACGCCTACGAATACCGGGTGCGGTTGCTGCACCAGCATTTTATTTACGGCGCCCTGACCGGGATTCTCGATCTCGACAAAGAGAGCTTCTGGGTTGCCGAACTTGCGTCGGACCTGCGGCACCCGCAGTATAAAATGGACCGTCTGCATGCCCTTGGCCGTCGGCTTCTTGCCAACTACATCTACCTCTTCGCGGTGCTGCTGAGCGGATGGTTGTTTAAAATCAAGATCCATCCCGAGCCGAGCCACTCCTGGCGGCAGTTCGTGGACCAGGCCGCCATCGGCGGGCTGTCAGGATGGCTCGTGTTGCTTGGCATCGCCATGTTCGTCCTTCACCTGCTGGTACTGGCCTGGCACGGCCGCAAGCCCTTGGGAGGACGTGACCTGCTTTACCCTCCCGCGACAAGGCCGACTAAGCCCCACCGACACTCAGATTGAGTCACCCCATTGACGGAAACCATGACCGAATATCACAAGCATGAACTCGCCAACGGCCTGCGCCTGATCACGATCGAAATGCCGCACCTGCACAGCGCCGAGATGGCCTGCTATATCCAGGTCGGCGGTCGCGACGAAACCGCCAAACTGGCCGGCATCTCCCATTTTCTCGAACACATCGTGTTTCGCGGCACCGCCGACTTCCCGAACAGTTTCCTGCTGGAGCGCGCCTTCGAAGCCATCGGCGGGGCCGTCAACGCCTCCACCGACGTGGAGAGCACCTGCTACCATTCCCGCCTGCATCCGCGCCATCTAGCGGAAGCGGCTCGCCTGTTCGCCTCGATGCTGACCCGGCCTTTGTTTGCCGACGTCGAACTGGAGCGGCGGATCATCCTCGAAGAAGCCCTCGACGACCTCAACGAACAAGGGGAAGACATCAGCCCGGACAACCTGACCGCCCGCCTGCTCTGGCCGGGCCATCCGTTAAGTCAGCCGACCATCGGCACCGGCGATTCGATCAACGCCATCAGCGAAGCCGACCTGCGCCGGCACCATGCCAGCTACTACACTCCGGGCAACACGGTGATCGTGGCGGCCGGCAACCTCCGCCATTACCAGGCATTGCAGACGGTCGAGGCGGCCTTCGGCCACTGGCAGGGGCAGACCCAGCTGCAGCGCCAGTCGCCGGAAACGGCTCCCTGTTCGCAAGCGGAAACGGTCTGGGTTAAGGATTCCGATTCGCAGATCAACCTGCAGTTGGCCTTCCGCACGCCGGGCCGCAACCATGCCGACACCGTTCCGTTGCGGGTGCTGCGCTGGGTCCTTTCCTGGGGGGGCGCCTCAAGACTGATGCTACGCCTGCGCGAACAGCTGGGACTGACCTACCATGTGGAAGCCGGGCTGTCGATGCTGGCCGACTGCGGCTGCTTCAGTATCGAACTCGCGGTGGCCCAGGAAAGCCTGTGCCGGGCGGTGGAAGAGATTCTGGGGGTGCTACGGGAGCTGTGCGATACGCCGGTGCCGGAGGAAGAGTTGCAGGGGGTACTGCAGGCCTACCTGTTCGACCTGGAATTCAGTCAGGACAACGCCGATGCGATGCAAACCCGCTACGGCTGGGGAGAATTGGCCGGCTACCTGCGCACGATCGAACAGGACCGCCGGGAAGTTCAGGCGGTGACGCCAGCCCTGCTGCAGCAGGCAGCCCGGACAGTCTTCGAGGCGGGCAACCTGAAAATAGCGATCATCGGGCCATGGAAAAAAGCGCACCGCAAACGCGTCAAGCAAATCCTCCTGGACGGATTTCCCTCTTGATCTGGCCAGGACACCCTCACGAAATCCGAATGGTCTTATAAAGGAAGTTCTTGAATTTATAGAAGATTTTGCGTGCTTCCGGATCGTCTTCACGGGGGTCGCAGGCGTGCAGCATGACCGCGATCTTCGGCATGGTCGAGGCCCCTTCACGCTTGGCCAGATCGACCACCGCGGCCACCACATCACGGGAGATGCGGCTTTCCGAATAGGGCTGGTAGGCCCCGCTCCAGAAATCGCTGTCGCCGCGGCGGATGCCTTCGAAGATCTCCTGGGCCACCTGCTCGGTGAGCTGTTCCGCCACGTCCTCCGGCACCGGCCGGTCCATGGCGCCGAGCACCTTGCGGATGTCCTCTTCGGTGATTACCCGTTTTTTGCGGAAGAACAGGGCACGCAGCAGGATGCTGCGCAGTTCGCGAATATTACCGGTATAGTGGTGACTTGAAAGGAGTGCCTGTGCGCCGCGGGTCAGCACCGGCGCTTCATCCTCGCGGTCATCCGGCTTGCGGTAGACCTGGTACAGCTTGCCGAGAAAGTGGGTAGCCAGATCGGGGATATCCTCGCGCCGCTGGTTGAGCGACGGAACCTCCACGGTCAATTCGGACAGCCGGTGATACAGGTCCTCGCGGAACTTCCCTTCGGCAATCAGCTGCTTGAGGTTCTTGTTGGTGGCGGCAATCAACAGCACCCGGGAAAAGCGGGTGGCGTTTTCGCCGAGTCGCACAAACCCGCCGTTGTCGAGAAAACGCAGCAACTGAACCTGGGTCTTGGGGTCAGCGTCTCCGATCTCGTCGAGAAAGACCACCCCGCCATGGGCCTCTTCGAGAATCCCCTTGCGATCGGTATGGGCGCCGGTGAAGGCGCCGCGCTTGTGGCCAAACAGTTCCGAGTAGGTGAGCTCACCGCTGTAGGCGGCAATGTTGGTCTTCTTCACCGGCAGTTCGCCGCGCGGGTCGATCTCGTTCTGGTACATCTCCCGCAGCCGGGAAAAGATGTTGTTGAAGAGAAATTCCTTGCCGCTGCCGGTATCGCCGGTGATCAGGATCGACGGCAGTCCAAGGGTCGCTTCCTGAAGGTTACGGACTTTCCACCTGGCCACCCGGTTGAACAGCGGCGGAGTAATGCGCTGGATAAACTCGACCAGTTCGGTCGCCTTGGCCGAGTTGCCGATGATGTTGCCCAGCTTGTACGACGAGATTTTCGGGTCCTTGTAGCCGACGTCCCGGCGCAGGCTGTTGACCTCGCTGGTGAGCTTTTCGATCCGCTGCAGATCGGAGAGAAAGGGGGCGATCAGGCGTTCGATAATAAGCAGGATGCGTTTGTGCTCGTCGGTGAAATAGCAGGGGCGCATGCTGTCGAGGCAGATGACCGCGATAACCTCGTTGTCATAGACCACCGGCACCGCGATCTCGCTCTTGATCACACTGGTGATCTCGCGATACAGGCCGTCCCGGCGGATTTCCTCCTCGGTGTCGAGAATCACATGCGGCCGGCCGGTGTGGGCAACAAAGCCGGTCAGACTGCGCTCTTCGGGAGGGAGGTTTTCGCCGCCCACCCGGATCGGCGGGATGTTCTTCTTCATCCATTCCTTGCTTTTGGCCCCGACCAGGCGCCCGTCCGGCTCCTCGACTACCAGCCAGCGCACCCCTTCTTCCTCGCGAACCAGGGCGATGCTGCCGGTGTCGGCGCCGATCAGTTCGGTGGCCTTGGACAGGGTCCGGTTGACAAACGGCTGCACCCCTTCGTACTTCTCCTGGAGCAGGTCGTTGATCTCGGAAAGGACCTGGATCTCCATGTGTTCGCCGCCGATTTCCTTGATGACCCGCTCGGCCATCTCGGCATGGGCCTCGAGCAGCCCTTTTTCGAAATCGCTGAAGCGGTAGGCACCCCGGGTATAGTAGTTGACCAGGCAGATGACCCGACGGGTGTGGGTTTCGTAGCGGGGAACCACGTACAGCGACTTCAGCCCCAGCTCCTCGGTCAGGTAGCGCTTCTGCAGCGGCTCGGCCGGCAAATTGGGAAGATACAGGGGCGCCAGCAGGGTCTCGTCGGTAATCAGGCCGGCATTGCTGATGTAGCGCGACAACAGCGACTTGCCTGGCCCCAGGTTGATGAGCTTTTCGTCCTCATAGAGCTGGCGGGCGTCCTGGTCCTTGGCGTAGGAGGCGAGGATCTGCAGCCCTTCTTCCCCCGATTCCGGGGTTATGGGAGACGGGATCAGCACGGATGCCAGCGCCAGCTTGTCGATCAGGCGCACCGCCGATTTCACCATCAGAAAGGCGGCCTCCTTCTTCTTGGCCTTGTCGACCCGCCGGGCCAGCACGATCTGCTGGTGGTACTTGCGGGCCTGGTCGATGATCGGGACGACCTCTTCGAGAAACTGTTTGAGCACCCGTCGCTGGGACTCCCCAGGCAGCCGTCCGACCCGGCTGCTGTCGACGCTCAGCACCCCGGCCGACCGCCCCTTATGCACCAGCGGAATCATGTAGCAGGCCCGGATGGAAAACCGTTCGGCGATATCACGGGCAAAAGGGCTGGCCAGCGCCGCCACATCCTCAGCCTGGGTCTCCTCCTGAGTCATGTAAACCCGGGAAACCAGGTAATCGGGAGAATTGAGAGGAAAGGCCTGCTCCTTGATCGCCTGGGCCTGCAGTCCATTGGCCGCAGCGCAGACCAGGGTCCCGCCGGTCAGGTCTTCCAGATAGATCCGGCAGCGGTTCTGGCGGGTGATCAGGGTGACCGCCTCGACCAGCACGTGCAGGATATCCTCGAGGTTTTCCTTGCTGTAATTGGCGATCTTCCCCTTGAGATGGGAAAGCTGTGCGACGACAAAAGACTCCATGGTGCCCTCGTTCATGTGTAGGTTTTATACTCAGCAGGATAGTCTGTTCGGACGGGCCTTGTCAAAGCCTTGTTGATCTTCACCCAACAACCTTGTGCTTTGACGGACCCTGTAGTATAAGTTCCGGATAGGATTTTTAATCTGCCGCGAAGGAGATGGCCAAGGCATGAGGGCCCGTTTTCACGAGAAAGAAATTTTTCTGGCCTGCCGAACCCTGTTCGGGCCCGATGTTCAGCTGTCGCTGGATTTTCTCGGCTACCTCCAGCCCAGCGGCGTCAAGATAGCGTTCCGGGAAAAAGCCAAGCAAAACCACCCGGATTTTTTTACCGCCCAAGGCCTGGAGGTGCAGCACCGGCAAACCGAGGTTTTTCGCGAGGTGCGGGATGCCTTCGATCTGATCAAGGATTTCCTCAAACACCGTGACCAAACCCACGGCCAGTCGGTTGACCGGGCCCTGCACCGGCCCTCGGTTCGCAGACATTATCGACCTGCACCGCAGCCCGCGAACCACCGCAAGCCGGCCACCGGCCACTACTACCGTGGGGCCGTTCCGCTGCGCCGCCTCGAATTCGGCAGCTACCTTTATTACCGGGGCCTGGTTTCTTACCAGTTCCTTATCGAGGCACTGGTCTGGCAGCGCCGGCAACGTCCGGCGATAGGCGAAATCGCTTGCCGCTGGAACTGGCTGAGCGATGCGGAGATTCTGTG
>JAQYWA010000503.1 GCA_030145265.1 Desulfuromonas sp.
AAATCTGAAGACTTGACAGCCGCCCACCCGTACACTTATGATTATCACATTGGCAAACCACCCGAAAGGGTGGGACGCAAAGCCACTGGCCTAAATTCCGCATCGGAATACGGCGGCAGGGTTGCACTCCTTCCCAAGAGACCTCCCTGCACCACCGTCCCTGATTCCAGCGGCTGCCCAACCAACTATCAACCAGCTCATGGAGGTTGTCATGATCAACGGTCTTGATGTTAGCATCTCGGGAATAAAAGCCATGGAAAAACGTATGTCGACCACTGCCAACAACCTGGCCAACACGGTTTCCGACGGATTCAAGAAGGATCGCGTTACCCTGAGCGAAAACCAAAACGGCGGCGTCGATGCCACGGTTTCCAAGGTGGATACCCCAGGGACGATTGTCGAAGACCAGGGGACGACCCGGGAACTCTCCAACGTCGACATGGCTGAAGAATTAGTCAGTACCATCCCCACCAAGGCCATCTACACGGCCAACCTGAAAATGATCCAGGCCCAGGACGAATTAATGGGCATGGTTGTCAATATTAAAAAATAAACAACAACCTTCACCGTTTTGCAGGGTTTAAACGGCCCGGTCAGCACTTTTGACCGGGCCGTTTCTTTGCGAAAATCCGACAAAAATCGCTACAAGCTTGCAGATGCGGCGCTGCTGGGCTATATTTCCGTCGCATTAATATCTAAGAATATCCAAGGAGAAAAAAATATGATTACAGCCATCAGCCCCCTCGACGGGCGTTATGCATCGAAAGTTACCGAACTGACGGAATGTTTTTCCGAATATGCATTGCTGCGCAACCGGGTTAAAGTCGAAGTCCTCTGGCTGCTCGCCCTGTCCGACGAACCGGGCATTCCCGAATGCCGCGCGGTGACCACCGATGAAGAGCAGTTCCTGCGCAATATCATCGACCGGTTCACCCCGGATGAGGCCGAGAAGGTCAAGGCCATCGAAGCGGTGACCAACCACGACGTCAAAGCCGTCGAATACTATATTAAGGAACAGATCGCCGGATCGAGCCTCGAAAACATCTCCGAGTTCATCCACTTCGCCTGCACCTCCGAGGACATCAACAACCTCTCGCACGCCCTGATGCTCAAGGATGGCCTGGACGCCCTCAGCCCGCTGCAGAACGAAATATTCGAAGGCATCCGCAATCTGGCGATCCAGTTCAAGGACGTCTCGATGCTGGCCCGCACTCACGGACAGACCGCCTCGCCGACCACCATCGGCAAGGAACTTGCGGTTTTTGCGGCTCGCCTGCAGAAACAGACCAGCAACATCACTAAGGTCGAACTGCTCGGCAAGCTCAACGGCGCGGTCGGTAACTTTAACGCCCACCTGTCAGCCTATCCGCAGGTCGACTGGGTCAAACTGACCAAGGGGGTCATCGAAACTGAACTGGGCCTGAGCCAGAACCTGTTCACCACCCAGATCGAACCCCATGACTACATGGCCGAAATGTTCGATGCCCTGACCCGCTGGAACACTATCCTGATCGACTTCAACCGGGACCTCTGGACCTACATATCAATGGGGTATTTCGGGCAGAAAACCGTTAAGGGCGAAATCGGTTCTTCGACCATGCCGCATAAGGTCAATCCCATCGACTTCGAAAATTC
>JAQYWA010000082.1 GCA_030145265.1 Desulfuromonas sp.
GTTGATGACGAGGATCGCGAAAATGAAGGCGACCTGACCATGGCCGCCGAAATGGTGACCCCTGAGGCGATCAATTTCATGGCCCGCGAGGGGCGTGGACTGATCTGTCTGTCCCTGACTGAAGAGCGTGCCGACCATCTCGACTTGCCGCTGATGGTTCGTGATAATTCATCCTCCTTCGGTACGGCTTTTACCATTTCGATCGAAGCCCGTCGCGGCGTGACCACCGGTATTTCCGCCGCCGACCGTTCCCATACCATTCAGGTGGCGTTGGCTGATGAAAGCACCGCCAAGGACCTGGCCCGTCCGGGGCATGTCTTTCCGTTGCGGGCCAAAAAGGGCGGGGTGCTGGTACGCGCCGGACAGACCGAAGGGTCGGTTGATCTGGCTCGACTGGCCGGACTGAAGCCTTCAGGCGTTATCTGCGAGATCATGAATGACGACGGCACCATGTCGCGCATGCCCGAGCTGAAAAAGTTCGCCAAGAAGCACGATTTGAAAATTATTTCCATCGCCGACCTGGTTTCCTACCGCATGCGCAAGGAACTGCTGGTGCGCCGGGCCGCCGAGACGGTTTTGCCGACTCCCTACGGTGGCGATTTTACCGCCATCGCCTACGAAAACGATGTCGATCATGCCCAGCATCTGGCCCTGGTCAAGGGAACTATCGATACCAATAAGCCGGTGTTGGTGCGGGTTCACTCCGAGTGCCTTACCGGTGATGTCTTTGGTTCCCAGCGCTGTGACTGTGGTGATCAACTGCAGGCTGCCATGGCGCAGCTCGAAAGAGAAGGGTCCGGCGTGGTGCTGTACATGCGTCAGGAAGGACGCGGCATCGGCCTGATCAACAAGCTGAAGGCCTATGCCCTGCAAGACCAGGGACATGATACCGTGGAAGCCAACGAAGCCCTCGGTTTTAAGGCGGATCTGAGAGATTATGGCATCGGCGCACAGATCCTTACTGAACTGGGGATTCGCAAGATCCGCCTGATGACCAATAATCCGAAGAAGATCATTGGTCTCGAAGGCTACGGCCTTGAAATCGTCGAGCGGGTAGCGATCCAGATGCCCGCTTGTGAAACCAATATGAAATATCTGAAAACCAAGCGTGAAAAAATGGGGCACCTGCTGGAAAACCTCTGATCCGGATTGCAGGTCGCCAAGTGCTGCTTGCGAACCGGGTACCGAAAACCGGGAGATGTTGATCATGAGCAAAGTTATCGAAGGAAATTTGGATGCCGCCGGGCTCAAATTCGGCCTGGTGGTGGGCCGTTTCAACAGCTTCATCGGCGATCGTCTGGTCGAAGGTGCGGTCGATGCCTTGGTGCGCCACGGCGCCGACCAGGACAAAATCTCTATCGCTAAGGTGCCAGGCGCTTTCGAGATTCCGTTGGTGGCCAAAAAAATGGCCGCCTCCGGCAACTACGACGCACTGATCTGCCTCGGCGCGGTGATCCGCGGTTCGACCCCCCATTTCGATTATGTCAGCGCCGAAGTCTCCAAGGGCGTCGCCTCGGTCAGCCTTGATTCCGGGATTCCAGTGGCCTTCGGGGTGCTGACTACCGACAACATCGAGCAGGCGATCGAGCGGGCCGGAACCAAGGCCGGCAACAAAGGCTTTGAGGCCGCCGTTACCGCCATCGAAATGGTCAACCTTTACAAGAAACTGTAGGATACATGGCAAAAGGAATGCGCAGGCTGGGCCGCGAGCTGGCCCTGAAAATCATTTACAGTCTCCAGGATCAGGACACCTCAATCGATGAGGTGCTTGCCGATTTCTGGGAAAATTTCCGCTTTCGGGACGATGTTCTCGGCGACCCTCTCGACGAGTTCCAAAAACCGGTTTCCCCCGATGTCCGGGAATTTGCCGAGGGACTGGTGCGGGGCGTGTCCGATCACCTGGAAAAAATCGACCAGATGATTGCGGACCTCTCCACCAACTGGGCTCTCGACCGCATGGCGCGGGTCGATCTGTCGCTGCTGCGGCTGGCGGCTTACGAGCTGCTCTGCTGCCCCGACGTGCCCGCCAGCGTGGTCATCAACGAAGCGATCGAGATCGGCAAGGTTTACGGCACCAAGGATACGCCCTCCTTTGTCAACGGCGTCCTTGACAAGATCTTCCGCGCCTGTCGTCCCGCCGGGCAATGACCGCTCTGCGTGTCCTTGACGTCCCGGCTGACCGCATGGAAGGTGCGGTTGTCGCGGCCTTGTATTTCGACGACGTGCGTCCCCTGCGTGGGGCCGCGGCCTTGCTGGACTGGCGGCTCAACGGCCGGTTGACCGACATGCTTCTTGAGAAAGAGGTGAGCGGACAGTCGGGCGAACACGTGTTGATGGACAATAACGGCAAGCTGGCCGCAGATTGGATCCTGTTCGTCGGCGGCGGCAGCTGGCGCGACCTTGACGTTGTCCGTTATCGGGAGGTCTTGCGGCATCTCCTGACGGTTTGCACTAATGCCGGTTTCTCGCTCATTTCCATCTGTCTCACGGCCACGGCCAGCATGACCCAGAACGTTTTCGAACAAGAACTCGACCGGGCCCTGGCCGATCTGCCCGGCAAGCGTCCTGAATGTCTGCTCTCCTTTGATGATGACGACCCGTTTGCCGGTTAATCCCCCGTCAGCTTGGCTCTGGATGCAGTAACGCAATGATTAAACAATCCGTTTTATTTACGAGGATTCCATGAAAGAAATCCAGATAGGTCTGCTCGGCTTCGGCACCATCGGAACCGGCGTGGTTAAGATTCTGCAGAAAAACGCCCGTCTTCTCGAGGATCGCCTCGGCGCGCGCCTGAACCTGGCGCGGATTGCTGATCTTGATATCACGACCGATCGTGGTGTGCAGATCGACGCCGGTCTGCTGACTGCCGACGCCGACGCCGTGCTGACCGCTCCCGATATCGACGTGGTGATCGAATTGATCGGTGGCTACGAACCGGCCCGCAGCTTTGTGTTGAAGGCTATTGCCAACGGTAAGCACGTGGTGACCGCCAATAAGGCACTGCTCGCGGTGCATGGCGAAGAAATTCTGGCAGCCGCGCAGAAGCATGGCGTCGATGTTTTTTACGAGGCGGCAGTCGGCGGCGGCATCCCGATTATCTCGTCGATCAGGGAGAACCTCTGCGCCAACCGTTTCAGCAGCGTGTTCGGCATACTCAACGGTACCTGCAACTATATCCTGACCCGGATGACCAACGACGGCGAAAATTATGCCGACGTGCTCAAGGAGGCTCAGGACAAGGGCTATGCCGAGGCCGACCCGACCTTCGATGTGGAGGGGGTCGATACCGCGCACAAACTCGCTATCCTGATTTCTCTCTGTTTCGGCACCCGGGTGCAGTTTGAGGATATTTACACTGAGGGGATTAGCAATATCTCGGCCCTCGATATCCAGTTTGCCAGCCAGTTCGGCTACCGGATCAAGCTGCTGGCCATCGGCAAGAATGACAACGGCCAGATCGAGGCTCGCGTCCATCCGACCATGGTTCCCGACAACTACCCGCTGGCCGATGTACACGGCGCCTTCAATGCCGTTCGCCTGGTCGGTGATTTCCTCGGCCCGGCCATGCTCTATGGCCAGGGAGCCGGGATGGACGCCACTGCCAGCGCGGTCATGGGCGATGTCATGTCCATTGCCCGCAACATTCTCAGCGGCGCCGCCGGCCGGACCCCGGCCATGGGCTATATCCCCGAGGCGGTCAAGGACCTGACCATCAAGCCGATGGACGATATCGTCAGCCGTTATTACCTGCGTTTTGCCGCAGACGACAAGCCCGGGGTGCTGTCCCAGGTCTCCGGCATTCTCGGCAGGTATGACATCAGCATTACCTCGATGATTCAACCGGAACAGGAGATTGGCGGTGCGGTTCCCATCGTGATGATGACCCACGACGCTAAGGAGGCGAACGTGCGCAAGGCGCTGGCCGAGATCGACGCGCTGGCGGTCATCAAGGAACGAAGCAGGTTTATCCGGATCGAAA
The DNA here is from genome assembly GCA_030145265.1 of Desulfuromonas sp. Lineage (GTDB taxonomy): Bacteria > Desulfobacterota > Desulfuromonadia > Desulfuromonadales > Trichloromonadaceae > Trichloromonas. The sequence continues at coordinate 3,980 of JAQYWA010000082.1, forward strand.
ACGATCTCGGCTAGAATTATTTAAATTTCGGACCAAAATCCTGGGGTTTCGCCCCCAGACGGCGACTTACTCTCTTTGCTTGCCCAAAGCGAGTAAGCAGAGAAAGGGCACCCCGCTCCTTGCCCTTCGGGTACCCTTCGCTGCGCAGACGTTTTGAGGGCGGGCAAAAACTCGCTTCGCTCAAACATTTGCCCACCTGTTTCTCAAAACGTCCACGAAGCTTCGGCTACGTCACAGGGGGGGGAATATAGACCAGCGGTGTAATGTTGCTGTTGCTTTACCGGTTTTCACTCCACAGCACTCGGACGAAATGTTAGATTGGAGCGCGCCGGTTATGGGTTCCGGGCAAAGGTCGCATTACAGGCACACCCTACGAAGCGGCGGTGGTGACTACCGGCAACTATGACTGCCAGGGCCACCAAAAAACCGCGACAGTAATGCCCCCCGCAGGGGAGCCACTTTTTGCTTACTTTTCGTTGGCATACAAAAAGTAAGGCGTCTGGCGGGACGCGACCCGCCGGTTCTAGGGTTTCAAACAAGAGGGGCAGGCTCCTTCGGATCCAGTCCCTGGTGTCCCATAGCCATGTCCTTGACTCGTACACCTCGCTCCTTGCTCTTCGGGTAATCACAGGGGGGCATAGATGGTCTGAAAAAACATGATGACAAAAGGCGCCCGATGGGGCGCCTTTTGTCGTTTCAGGAGAGTCGACCGGTCTGGCGCAGGGCTTCGTAAAGGACGATGCCGGCGGCGGTGGAGAGGTTGAGGCTGCGGACGATCGGGGAAAAGATCGGGATGCGGATGGTGCGCTCGGCATTGGCCGCCAGCAGCTCTTCGGGAAGCCCCTTGGTCTCTTTGCCGAATACTAGAAAATCGCCGGGTTGAAAATCGGCTTCAACGTGGCTGCACGCAGCTTTTTTCGAGGTGTACCACCAGCGGCCGTCGGGAAAGGCCTGTTGCAGTTGCTCGAGGGAGTCCCAGCGGCGTACGTCGATGGCTTTCCAGTAGTCGAGTCCGGCCCGTTTGAGCTGCCGGTCATCGATGGAAAAGCCGAGTTTGCCGACCAGGTGCAGGATCGTTCCGGTGGCGCCGCACAAGCGGGCGATGTTGCCGGTGTTGGGGGGGATTTCCGGCTCGATCAGAACGATATGAAAGGGACGTGGGCTGGTCATCGGTCAGTCGCGCCAGCGTCGATGCACCCAGAACCACTGGGTAGGGTTGCGGCGGACCGCCTTCTCAATGTTGTCGGTAAGCAGAGCGGTGTTGCGGGTCACCGCCTCCTGGCCAGGTTCGTCGTCCAGCTGGATAACCGGTTCGATGACGACCTGGTAGCTAAAATCCTCGGTGCGGTAGACATAGACCGGGACGATTGGCACTCCCTGCTTCATGGCGATCTGGGCAATGATCGGGGTGGTCCAGGCTTTGCGGCCAAAAAAGTCAACCTGTACCGCTTCCCTGGGGATGATATGCTGATCGAGCAGCACCGCCACCCCGTGGTTTTCTTTTAGGGAGCGAAGAATCCGTCGGGCTCCCTTCTTGCTTTCCAGGCAACGACCGCCGCCGGCTTCACGGAGTTTTTCGAAATAACGGTCGACGTAGGGGTTTTTCATCCGCTTGGCGACGAAATCGACCGGGAAACCGAGGATCGGCAGGAAGAAGGTGCCCACTTCCCAGAAGCCGATATGGCCGGAAAGGAGCAGCACCCCCTTGTTCATGGCGTAGCCTTGCTCCAGATGTTCCAGCCCGGAGAAGGAGAAGCAGGCGTCGAGGTCGGCCTTGTCCTTGAATAAGTCGAGGCGCAGCATTTCGATGCCGCTCACCCCCAGGTGGCGGAACACGGCATGCACATCACGGCCGATCTCGGCATCCGACTTGTCGGGAAAGGCCCGCCGCAGGTTTTCGGTCGCGGTTGTCACACGCTTTTTCAAGATCAGCCGGGTCAGGTCGCCGAGCCGCTGGCCAATGCGCAGGGCGGTGATGCGAGGCAGGGAGCGGACGATAGTAGCCAGCACCAGGAACAGGGCATATTCGAAAAGATATTTGCTTGTTTTTTTGGCCATGCTGTTGATTCTCTTTCCCGGGGAATGTTTCAGGCCGCGAATCTTAGCATGTTGCCGGCGTCCGGGCAATAAAAAGGCGGGTCCGTCGGGACCCGCCTTTTTGGCATGGTGCAAAGTTGAAGTTATATTTGGCTGGCCTGCAGCGCCTGGTCGAGGTCGGCCAGAATATCCTCGATGTCCTCGATGCCGACGGAGACCCGGATGAATTCGGGAAAAACGCCGGCCGACTGTTGCTCTTCGGCGGTCAGTTGCTGATGGGTGGTGGAGGCCGGGTGGATAACCAGAGTCTTGGCGTCGCCGATATTGGCCAGGTGGCTGGCGAGCTTGACGCTGTCGATGAATTTCGCCCCGGCGTCAGTGCCGCCCTTGATGCCGAAGCCGACGATGGCGCCCTGTCCCTTCGGCAGGTACCTGATGGCTTTGGCATAGTCGGGGTGAGTTTCGAGGCCCGGGTAATTAACCCACTCGACCTGCGGGTGTTGGTCGAGGAACCGGGCCACCGCCAGCGCGTTTTCGCAGTGACGGGGCATGCGCACGTGCAGGGTTTCCAGTCCCTGCAGAAACTGGAAGGCGTTAAACGGCGACAGGCACGGTCCCATGTCACGCAGCAGGGTGATCCGCATTTTCAAAATATAGGCCAGGTTGCCCAGGGCTTCGTGGTAGACCAGGCCGTGATAGCTTGGATCGGGCGTGGTGTATTCGGGGAAGCGCCCGCTCGACCAGTCGAAGTTGCCGCTGTCGACCACGGCTCCGCCGATGCTGGTACCGTGGCCGCCGATAAACTTGGTCAGCGAGTAGCAGACGATGTCGGCGCCGTGTTCGATGGGGCGGAACAGCACCGGGGTGGCGACGGTGTTATCGACGATGAGGGGCAGGCCGTTGTCGTGCACGACTTTGGCGATCACTTCGAAGTCATCGACGTTGTTCTTGGGATTGCCGATGGTTTCGGTGAAGACCGCCTTAGTCTGGTCGTCGATGGCGGCGGCGATGCTGGCCGGGTTCGATGTGTCGACGAACTTGACGGTGATCCCCATTCTAGCCAGGGTGTGGTGGAACAGGTTGTAGGTGCCGCCATACAGGAAGCTGGTGGAGACGATATTGTCCCCCGCCTGGGCCAGGTTGAGAATGGCCAGGGTGATTGCCGCCGACCCGGAGGCGACGGCCAGCGCGCCGACACCGCCGTCAAGTTCGGCCAGGCGCTTTTCCAGCACGTCGGTGGTCGGGTTCATCAGGCGAGTGTAAATGTTCCCCATTTCTTTAAGCCCGAATAGGTTTGCGGCGTGTTCGGACGAGTTGAAAACGTAGGAGCTGGTCTGGTAAATGGGCACTGCGCGGGAGTTTGTGGTCGGGTCGGGCACCTGGCCGGCGTGCAGGGCTTTGGTTCCAATCCGGTAATCGGTTTCTTCACTCATGGATATCCTCCTTTGAACCGTATATCTTTCTCGATATGCAAGTTTGTATATCAGTGTCTTGGTCGTGTTTCCTGTTGCTATCATCAAGTAGTAAAGTTGTCAAGAATAAAGTGTCTGATTCATCATAGCAGAAAGTGAGCAAATAAAAAGGGGCGGATCCCTTGAGATCCGCCCCTTTTAGTCGTTGTGCAGAAAAAGTCAGCTGGCTTGCAGCGCCTGTTCGACGTCAGCGATTAAGTCGTCGATGTGCTCGATGCCGACCGACAGACGGATCAGGTCAGGGGTGACTCCCGATGCGATCTGCTGTGCTTCGGACAGCTGGCGGTGGGTCGTGCTGGCCGGATGCAGCACGCAGCTGCGGGCGTCGCCGACATGGACCACCAGAGCAATAACTTGGGTGGCTTCCATGAACTTGACGCCGGCCTCGCGGCCCCCCTTGATACCGAAGGTCAGCACTCCGCTGGCTCCTTTTGGCAGGTACTTTTGGGTCAATGCGTAGGTCGGGTGCGTTTCCAGGCCGGGGTAATTGACCCAGGAGACCTTCGGATGCTGCTGCAGGTATTCGGCCAGGGCCAGGGCATTGCTGCTGTGACGCTCCATGCGCAACGGCAGGGTGGTCAGGCCGTGGTTGAAGAGGAAACTGTTCATCGGGGCAGGGGTGACGCCGAGGTCGCGCATGTACTGAGCCCGGGCCTTGACGATATAGGCCATGGGGCCGAACTTTTCCACGTAGCGCAGGCCGTGATAGCTG
>JAQYWA010000083.1 GCA_030145265.1 Desulfuromonas sp.
ACACTTTCACGATTGGTATGTTCAGGGCGGCGGCACCCGCAGCTACACCTGGGTTAAGAACACCCTTCAAGACAAGGGGCTAGTCAAAAAGGCGCCGAAACGAGGCAAACACCGAAAACGCAGGCCACGATCACCACTTCCGGGGATGATGCTCCACCAGGATGGCAGCACCCACGAGTGGGTGCCCGGTAAAACCTGGGATCTGATCGTCACGATGGACGATGCGACCAACGAACACCTGAGCATGTTTTTCGTCGAACAGGAGGGCACCTTGAGCAGCTTCCGTGCAATGCGCGAGGTCATCCTCAAAAAAGGGCTTTGCTGCACCTTTTACTCAGATCGGGGCAGTCATTACTGGCATACACCTAAAGCTGGCGGCAAGGTCGATAAAAGCAACCCGACTCAATTTGGTCGTGCCATGCATCAACTCGGCATCGAAATGATCGCGGCCTATTCACCAGAGGCGCGAGGCCGGAGCGAACGCGCCTTCAAAACCCATCAGGATCGTTTGGTCAAGGAGCTCCAGTTTCATAGCATCACGACCATGGAAGCAGCCAACACGTACTTAAACACGGTTTACCGCCCGGCTTTCAATGCCAAGTTCACTGAGAAACCCGCCGAAGCAGGATCGGCGTTCGTCCCCTGGATCGGCGGCAATCTGGACGATTACCTCTCAGAGCATTTTGAAAGAACTGTGGGGCGCGATAATTGTGTTTCCTTTGAAAAGCTTACCCTCCAGATCCCTTCTGACGATTATCGCTTCAACTACATCAAGACCAAAGTTCGCATTCATCGCTATGCCGACCGATCTCTGGGGCTCTTTTACGGGCCAAGGAAACTTGCAACTTATGACCACAAAGGACAGCTTCTTGAAGCATTCAAAAAAGCTGAAAACCAATAACCGAGAAGTTCGCTTCTTCCCCTACCGGCTTGTGGGAGAAACCGGACAATTCATTTGCTAACAAACCGGACAGTTCTATTTGTTGACAACATATGCGGAGAAGATTTCAGTGGAAAGCTGAGGCGGAGTGTGTCGGTTTTTTTTCATTGCCCGAAAGGCAAGCATTGCCGCCAGTGTTACCCGTCGGGGATCACTTTCGATAGCGCATTCGGGTGCCATAGTTGAGTGACATGGTGATTTCGTCGGGAGCAAGCTCATTGGGAAAGAGGACCCCGGACACTTTCGCGGCGCGGATGCTCGCCCCCTCGAGATTGCAGCTGCTCAGATCGAGTCCCCGCAGGTCAGTTTGGCGGAAGTAGGCGTTGGACAGGTCCAGACCGTGCAGGTCGGCGCCGCGCAGATCTAGATCGCGTAAATTTGCACCAGAAAGGTCGCATTCTTCGCCGATGGCACGCAGCCCGTTGAATTTTTCCATATTTTCTGCGCGCAGGGCCAGGTAGAACGGATGATTCGATGTCTTTGGGGCATTCTCGTTGCTCATGTGTTTCTCCGTTGCGGAAAGATTAACAAAGAGTATATGAGTATTGACGAGGATTAAATTACCATTAGCTGGCGCAGAAAACAAGTTGGCGAAATGTTTGGTATGTTTGGAGTGGGTACGTTGAAGGTATGAAGCGTTCGTCCCGGCAGCGGCCGGGACGAACGTTGTTGTGCGGGATTTTAAAATTCGATAGCCAGTTGGGAACTGACCATATCGCGTGTCTGCATCGGGCTGCCGAAATCATCGGTTGCGGCGAAGCGGCGATCGAACTCGCCTCGCAGGTATTCCAGCGACAGGCTGATATGCGGGCGCGGGCTCCAGGAAATGCCGGCGCCGCATTGGATTTTGGGTTGTTCGGCCAGCTCCCGACTCCCTTCGAGACGCAGTGCCACTTCAACGGTCTCGGTCAGATCGGTGGCCGCTTCCAGGTTCCAGGTCAATGGTCGGTCGCCTTTACTATTGCCGTCGGCGTCGAGGTCGGCGGCGGCAAAGTGGCGGCTGGCGCCGAGAATTTCTCCAGACAGCTTCAGTGGGCCGATGATGCCCTCGGCGTAGGCGCTCCAGCCGCCGACGCGATGCTGGTAGTCGTCGGCCAGTTCCGCGTCGCTGTCGGCGAGGTCAGAAAGGTAGCTGGCGCTAAGTTCCAGGGTCAGCGGGTCGCTGATGAAATGACTGTGGAAATGGCCAAAGGGCAGGTACTGCCGGCCAATGCGTCCGCTCCAGGGTCCGGAGGCGAGATTGACGGTGGTTTCGTCGACTTCGATCCGGTCGTCTCCTTCGGTATCCTCTTCAAATAGAACAATCAGCTTGCCGCTGAAATATTCATTCACTTCTATCCCCAGGCCCAGTTGGGCGGTGGCCAGGGTCAGATCGCTGGCGGAGTCAGTGTTGCCGCGGGTGATCACCACCGTGGTGCCGGGAAAGTTGGAGACGTCGACATAGATGCCGCTTCACGACCCCAAGAAAATCGACTTGCCCACGTTGGGGGTACCGACCAGGACGATTTTTTTTGTCTTCGACTTCCTGCAGCACAGAGACGCAGCTCGACTGATTCATTGATAAACTCCTGATGTTGTCTTGGAGTGTTGCATCGGGACACTAATTTTGAATTTTAATCTGTTCGGCGAACTGTCGGCCGAGGGCAATTTCCTGCCCCCGACGCGCATCCCTGGCGTCAAGTGGAAAATGATATTTGTTTTCAATTGAGTTTCGGTGGAATTCCGGTTGCAAAATCGTTGGCGAGTGGTAATTTTATTCGACCAATTTACTCGGGAGGTTTTTTATGAAAATGGTACAGGTTAAGGCCGTCGCCAAGGAACGTGGGGTTAAGGCCGGGCGCATGAAGAAGGTGGAACTTGTTCGGGCCATTCAGCAGGTGGAGGGAAATAATCAGTGTTTCGTTACCGAGCAGGCCGACAGCTGCGGGCAGCCGGGTTGCTTGTGGCGGGAGGACTGCAGCTGAGGTTGACATTTTTTCCTTGCCTTCGCCGGTGGGCTCTGTCAGTTTTTAAAGCAGGTTTTAATGTCTCTGTCCTGCCACATCTGCAACCTTATTGAGGGAGAACGATGGCCATCCTGACCGATCTGCCAGCTTGGAAAGCTCTTCACAGCCATCATCGGGAAATCGCCGACCTGCACATGCGGGATCTGTTTGTTGCCGATCCTGGGCGGTTCGAAAAATTTTCTCTGCATTGGGATGATTTCCTGTTCGATTACTCCAAGAACCGGATCACTGCCGAGACCATGCCGCTCCTTCTCGATCTGGCTCACCAGGCTGGTCTTGGAGCCCGTATCGAGGCGATGTTCGGTGGCCATCGGATCAACTTGACCGAGGACCGGGCGGTGCTCCACGTGGCGTTGCGCAACCGTGGCGGGCAACCGATATTTGTTGACGGTGTTGATGTCATGCCGGGGGTGCTGGCGGTGCTGGCCAGGATGCGCGCCTTCAGCGAGGCCGTCCGCGGCGGCCAGTGGCGGGGCTTTACCGGTCAGGCCATCACTGACGTGGTCAGCATCGGTATCGGTGGCTCGGATCTCGGCCCGCTGATGGTCTGCGAAGCCCTTAAACACTATGCCCAGCCCGGCCTGGCGGTCCATTTCGTCTCCAACGTCGATGCAACCCACCTGGTCGAAACCCTCAAACGCCTCAATCCCGCAACCACGCTGTTCATCATCGCCTCGAAAACCTTCACCACCCAGGAGACCCTGACCAACGCCTGGTCGGCCCGCAATTGGCTGGTGCAGGCCTTAGGCGGCGAGGAGGCGGTAGCCCGCCATTTTGTCGCTTTGTCGACCAATGCCGGGGCAGTGCAGGCATTCGGTATCGATTCGGACAACATGTTCGAGTTCTGGGACTGGGTCGGTGGACGCTATTCCTTGTGGTCGGCCATCGGCCTGTCCATCGCCGTGGCAGTCGGCATGGACCGTTTCGAAGAGCTTCTCGAAGGGGCTTTTGCTGTCGACGAGCATTTCCGCACGGCAGCGCTGGGCGAAAACATCCCGGTGCTCATGGCCCTGCTCGGCGTCTGGTACAACAATTTCTTCGGTGTCGAGTCCCACGCCGTGCTTCCTTACGAACAGTACCTGTCGAGGTTCCCTGCCTATCTGCAGCAGGGGGACATGGAGAGCAACGGCAAACGGGTGACCCTGGACGGGGAGCTGGTTGATTATGCCACCGGGCCGATCATCTGGGGCGAGCCTGGGACCAATGGCCAGCACGCTTTTTACCAACTGATCCATCAGGGAACTCGGCTGGTGCCCTGCGATTTCATCGCCGGAGCCCGCAGCCTCAATCCCCTCGGCCAGCATCATTCTATCCTACTGTCTAATTTTTTCGCCCAGACCGAAGCACTTATGAAGGGGAAATCCGAGGATGAGGCCCGGCTCGAGCTGGAACAGGCCGGCCTGGCTTCTGCCGAGGTGGAAAAGCTGCTGCCGCACAAAATCTTTCCTGGCAACCGGCCGACCAACTCGATCGTTTACCGCGATCTGACCCCGCGCACCCTCGGTTCGCTGATCGCTTTTTACGAACATAAAATTTTCGTGCAGGGTGTCATCTGGAATGTCAACTCGTTTGACCAGTGGGGGGTGGAGCTCGGCAAACAACTGGCGAAAACGATCCTGCCTGAGCTGGAAGGTTCGGGTGTGGTCTCAGCCCATGATTCTTCAACCAATGGCTTGATCAATCATTGCAATAATTTACGCCGACTGGATGGGTGAGCGGCGAACCCTTGGCCCGGAGAGTTGTTGACGCTCTGGAGCGAAATTGCTAAAGTGAAGAGTAAACACGTGTTTTAGCAGTTTTAATCTTTTCCCGGTGGGGTTTGCATGAAACGAATTATCCTTGTTGCGCTGGCTGTTTTTCTGGTTGCTGTCTGTGCTCAGGCTTTTGCTGACCATGGTCCGGATACCGTGGTTTTTCCGGGCAAGGGGAAGCTCGGCTCGGTAACCTTCGATCACCTGTTTCATCATGAGCAGGGTACCGAATGCGCTTTGTGCCATCATACAGGGGTGAATGAGGGCCAGTGTGCTGAGTGCCATGGCTACGACCCGGCGGCTCCCCATATTCAGGATGCCTTTCACCTGCTCTGCATCGGCTGTCACAAGCATAAGCGCGCTACCACCGAATGCGAGGGTTGCCACGTGAATTAGGCGGGCTCAGTTCTTGAACGACAACGGCCGGGGCATATTGCCCCGGCCGTTGCTGTTTCAGGTCCTTGCGAGCGCCAGTGTCTCGCTCTATTTCAGTCGGATGCCCGCCTCGATCAGTTCAATCCGCCCCGCTTTGTACAGGGCCCCTACCGCTTTCTTGTATGATTTCTTGCTCATCCCTAACTGTTCGCGAATGTCTTCGGGGGAACTCTGGTCGTGCAGCGGCAGTTCTCCTGTTTTTGCCAGCGCCGCCAGAATCGTCAATTTCGCTTCTTCAACCCCTTCGGCGCCGACCCGGCGCAGGGTGACATCGATCTTGCCGTCTTCGCGCACATGTTTGATGAACCCGACCAGGCGGCTGCCGCGCTGTTGTCCGCTGCGCAGTTCGTCTCGGTAGATCAGGCCGCTATAAAGGTCATTGATGATCACCTTGACGCCGAGATCGGTGAATGCCCAGATCAGCAAGTTGACCTGGTCGCCATCTTTGAGGTCGCCCGATCCCGGTTCCAGGCATTGGTCGATGCGAGCAGTGCCGACGATTCTCCCCAGATTGTCGAGGCACAGCTTGACCAGGTATTTGCGGCCGAGCTGCATGCGCTCGGTTTGCTCGGAAAAAGGTACCAGCAGGTCTTTGTCCAGGCCCCAGTCGAGAAAGGCTCCCACCTTGCTGAGCTGGATCACCTTGAGCAGGGCGAATTCACCGACCTGGGCCAGCGGGGTGCGCAGAGTCGCGGTGAGTTTGCCGGCGCTTCCCTGGTAGACAAAGACTTCCAGTCGGCCGCCGACCTTGCTGTCGGCTGGGAGTTCTCGGGCCGGCAGCAGGATGTCGCCTTGCGGCGTCTGGAAATGGGCCCCGTAATGGTCAATTTCTGAAATTTTCAGGGTGTTGCAACGGCCGACGTGCAGCATGGTGGACCTTTCAATAATGATGCTTTCGCAAAAAGTCTTGAGATAGCTAAGTAAAAATTTCGACTTACAAGGCCTGGTGATTTTTCAGGGGCGAAGGCCTACATCAGGTAGGTCGAGGTCCTGAAAAAGCGCCGTAACGCCGTAGGGCGGACTTTTTGCGACGCCATCACTAATGTTCAGCAGTACGAGCAGGCGTACTCGGCAATACCTTCGGTGACTTCGATTTCGAAGTACGAATTGCCCGGCACGTCGAACCAGGTGCCGGCGGGAAAGCCGATCCAGTCGCCTTGACCGGCGATGCGCATTCGGCAGGCGCCAGCGATGATTTCCATTTTCTCGGGCGCCTCGGTGTTGAACTTGAAGGTGCCGGGGAAGATCAGACCGAGGCTTTTGCGGCTGCCGTCGGCGAGGGTCAGGCTGTGGCTGACCACCTTGCCGTCGAAATAGACGCTGGCCTTGCAGTCGACGGTGACGCCGGCGAACTGTTCGGGGGCTTGATAGCTCATGGATGTCTCCTGATGGTAATTTGTGTTTAAGTCCGGCTGTGTTAGCACGCTGACAGTTTCCCTGCAAGAATTTTTTCCCGCCCGCAGTGGCGTGATCGGGCCACCAGGGTTGCGGGCCGTCGTCGTTACGGGTAAAATGCCCGTCACGTAAATGACCTGAGAGGCTTGCCCATGGATCATAAAATGATTCTTCTCACCCTGATCGGACCGGATCGAACCGGCATCATCACCGCCGTCACCGGTCAGATTGCCGCCGCTGGCGCCCGCATCCGAGACATCGAGCAAACGGTGACCCATACCTTGCTGTCATTGTCGGTGCTGATCGATTTCCCCACCGGAGAAAGCGACCAGAAACCGCTGATCAAGGAACTGTTGTTCCTGGCCAAGGAGCTGGGACTCGATCTCGATTTTCAGGTCATCAGCGAAACCGAATATCGACGCAAAAGCACTCGCCACGCCTACGTGGTCACCATTCTCGGCGGCGAGGTGAATGCTGGCGCCCTGGCCCGGGTTTCGGGCATCCTGGCCGATCACGCGGTTAACATTGAGCGGATTTCCAAGCTTACCCAGGGGCAGCTGCGCTGCGTCGAGTTTCTCATCGCCACTGCGCCCGACCTTGACGTCAAGGCGATGACCCGCAAGCTGTTGCACGCCGGGGCCAGTCTCGGCGTCGATATCGCGGTACAGAAGGAGAGCCTCTACCGCCGGGCCAAGCGACTGGTGGTGATGGACATGGACTCGACCCTGATCCAGATCGAGGTCATCGACGAGTTGGCCCGGGTTGCCGGGGTCGGTGAGCAGGTGGCCGAGATCACCGAGCGGGCCATGAATGGCGAGCTCGATTTTCAGGAGTCGCTGCGCGAGCGGGTCGCATTGCTCAAAGGATTGCAGGCTGACGCTCTCGAACAGGTCTATCGCAACATCCCGCTTACCCCCGGTGCTCGCAACCTGGTGACCATCCTCAAGCGCCTCGGCTACAAGACCGCGGTGATCTCCGGCGGCTTCAAGTTCTTCACCGATCGGCTCAAGGCCGATCTCGGCCTCGATTACGCCTACGCTAACCAGCTTGAGATCGTCGATGGTGTGGTTACCGGCGGAGTGGTCGGCCCAATTGTCGATGGTGTCCGTAAAGCCCGCCTGCTCGAGGAAATCGCCGAAAAAGAAGGAGTCACCCTCGACCAGACTATCGCCATTGGCGACGGTGCCAACGACCTGCCGATGCTGGGCAAGGCCGGGCTGGGCATTGCCTTTAACGCCAAGGCGCGGGTCCGCGAGCAGGCTACCTTTCATATTAACCAGCAGAACCTCGATTCGATCCTCTACCTGCTCGGCTTGTCCGAGCGGGAGATGGCGGAGATCGCCGGATGAAGCTCCCCGTCCCCCTCATCGAAGGGCGTTTGCTGCGCCGTTACAAGCGTTTTTTTGCCGACGTCGAGCTGGCTGACGGCACCATGGTCACCGCCCACACCCCCAACACCGGCAGCATGCAGCAGTGTGCCGTAGCCGGTCACCGGGTGCTAATCAGTCCGGCTGATAACCCGGCCCGCAAGCTGCGTTTCACCCTCGAACTGATCGAGGTCAACGGCCACTGGGTCGACACCCACACCCATCGCACCAACCGGGTGGTCGAAGAGGGTCTGCGCCAGGGCTGGATAT
>JAQYWA010000504.1 GCA_030145265.1 Desulfuromonas sp.
GCCAGCCCGCAGGGGATGGCGAAGAGGATGGTCAGCAGCGAGCGGGTGAGGGAAAACCCCCAGCCGAGAAACTCGATTTCCAGGGGGATCATCGGAACTTTCACCGCGTAGGCGGTCAGCACCGTGACGATCACCGCCCAGCGCGCCCCTTGTCGGTGGATGCTCATCAGCAGGGGAAAGATCAGGTAGGCCGGACCGATCAGCACGGTGCCGCAGAGCGCCGATAGCAGCAGCGACTTGAAACCGGCTTCACGGCCGAGCAGGCGGGCGACCGCCTCCCGGCTGATCCAGACCTGGGTCAGCCCGACCAGCCCCATTACGGCAACGATCAACAGGACCACCGAACCGAAGGTGCGGACGCCGAAGGCCAGGGCCTGGCCGGCCTGCTCGGGACTGGCGACAAATGCCCAGCCATACAGCAGCAGGGTGAAGAGCGGCAGCCACTGGGCGCGCAGCAGCGACCAGGCGTTGAATGCCGGGCGCGGCGTTTCGGCGCTCATCGCAGCCACCCGATCAGCAGGCCGATCAGCAGCGCGGTGCCAAAGGCGATGACATTGCGCGAAAGGGCGAAGCGCAGGCCGAAGACCTCGGCTTCGAAGGGCAGGGTGATCACCCCGACCGAAATCCACGAAACCACGAAGGCGGCCACCGCCGGCGGCCAGGCTCCGGCGTCGAGCATCGAACCGGCCAGGGGAAAGGCCGCTACCGGCGGGCCGATGGCGATCGCCCCGACCAGGCCGCCGGTGAGCAGCGCCGTTCCGCTCGAAGAGGCGCCGAGCCAGCGTTCGATCAGTTCGGCGGGGATGAAGACCTGAAACAGGCCGATCAGGCCGAAGATCGCCGCCAGCATCGGCGCCAGTTTGAGCAGCGAACGGCCGGCCAGCTGCAGGCTCTGCCGGGTTTTGTCCGGCGAGCGGCGAAAGAGCAGGGCGTAGGCGGCGGCGACCAGGGCCAGGTAGATAAGGGCGACGTTGTTCAACGGTGACTCGCGTAAAGGTTTTTGGATTAATGCAATAGCGTTGAAATTCTGTGTGCTGTACCATAATATATGGATTCTGCGAAGATCAAAAGATTTTTCCCTTTCATGCCAGGGACGGGCTCCGCAGGTGCCTGTCCCACTCAAGGGCCAACCTCAACGCTGATACTGCATCACTTGTGCTTTTAATTTTTAGCAGCGTCGTTGTTTGCAGCAGCCGTGCAGACGGGTTGCGTATCACTGATGTTCGCAAGTGGGGCGATCGAAGCTCTGCCACCCATCAATTGCAGTAAAAGCATTCAGAGCCAGCGTCCCTTTGCGACCGTTATGCGGCGCAGCCAGAGTTTCTTTTGGTTACTTTTCATTTGCGCTCAAAGAAAAGTAACCCGGCGGTCGGGCCGGGACCCGACGGTGTTAAGGTTTTTGTTTTTTGTTAGATTTGGCTGTTTTCTTAAAAACAAAATCGGCGGGTCGCGTCCCGCCAGACGCCTTACTTTTTGTCCGAGCCCACAAAAAGTAAGCAAAAAATGGCTCCTTGCGGGGCGCATTACTGTTGCCCAAGGTAGAGTCCCTGTCACCGTCTATGAGAAAATTAACCGGTGGCGCTTCGTGGGGTGGGTCTGTAATGCGATCTGTTGCCTGAGGGTA
>JAQYWA010000505.1 GCA_030145265.1 Desulfuromonas sp.
TGTTTCTGACCACCGCCGGATGCGCCTGCACCACCCGCATCGCCTGCTGGCCCCGATCCAAAAGCTCCATGTCCACGACCCGCGCCACCGAATCCGCCCCGGAGAGGGAGAGCAGGTAATCGCGCAAAACCTTCTCGGCGATGACCGCTTCGAGAGACTGGCCGGCCACCTCGGCCAACTGCAGACCAAGCAGCAATTCAGCGGCCCGGTTCATCAGCACCACCTGCTTCTGCTCATCGGCGACAATCAGGCTGTCCGGCACCGAGCAGACGATCGCATCGACCTTGGCCTTGGCCTCTTCGGTCGCCAACAACGCCTTTACCACCTTCATCTCGGCCCGCCGGTGTTCGGTAATATCTTCGATGACCTCAATAGCACTGGAATATTTGCCGCTGACAGAAAGGATCGGAAACGTGGATACCCGTCGGATCCGGGTCTGTCCGCCAACCTCCGCTGGCCGTTCAACGACCCTTGACTTTCCGGTCGCCATGACCTCAAGCGCCTGACAGCCGGGACAGGGTTCCTCCCGCCCGTGAAAGCGTTCGTAACAGAAGCCGCCGACCATTGTTTCCTGAACATCTGGAAACAGTCGGGTTAACGCGGAATTCGCCCTGGTGATTCGCAAATTTTTATCAAGCTGGACGATCCCCAGCTCGATATTTTCCACCAGCGACCGGTACCCTTCCCTGCTGTCCAGCAATTCCTGTTCAGCCCGCTTCCGGGATGCAATATTTCGCAGCAGGATCGCGGAAAACAGCCCCATGCCTGCCACCAGGACCAAGCCGCTCCAGATCTGCCATTTATGGATCGAGTAATGGTGATGGGGCGGATTGATTTCCCGGCTGCCTTCCGGCAGGTCTGTCTCCGCGATGCCGAACCGCTGCATCTCCCGGTAATCGAACATGAAGGCGTTGGCCCCGGCACTGAGCACCGGGATCGTTTCGGGACGTTGCCCCCGCAGTACCCGCAAGGCCAGTTCGGCGCCAAGCCTGCCCTGGTTGCGGGAACTAACCAGCTTGCCGCCGACGATGCCGTGGCCGAGGTGAAAATCCCAGAAACCGTACAGCGGCATCTTTGAGGCGGCCCGAATCCGACTGATGTTTTCCAGCATGGGCAGAACCCGCCCGGTGCGGTCGCGGACGAAGCTGTAAAGGGAAACCAACCGTCCCGACGGAAGTTGTTGAAGCCGCTCGGTCAGTTCTTCGATAGGAATCTCGTCCCAGAAGGTGAATCGCACCCGGTCACGGAAGCGGTCGGCGAGGGCGTTCAGGGATTGATGGGTCAAGCGTCCCGTTTCATTGTCGATACTGCCGATAAAAATGAACTCTTCAGTCTCGGGATGCAGGCGCAAGGCCAATTCGATGGTCTCGGCGAAAGAGGGCTCGTCGCCGACTCCGGTGATCCCCTCGACTCCGGCAATCAGGCCCGGCTCAAAGTTATTGACTCCGCAGAAAACTATGGGGACCCGATCGAAAAAATCGTGACGATGGCGCAGGGCGAAATTAAAGGCATCGTTGTCGGAAATCAGCACCAGGTCGTAAGAACGGCCGGCCAGCTTGTATCGAAAGACCTCGTCGAGAACCCGGGTCAGATAATCAGGGGAATGGTAGTTCTTGGCGTC
>JAQYWA010000084.1 GCA_030145265.1 Desulfuromonas sp.
GATCCCTTTTTTACTGGCGCAAGGCACATCGACGTTGTCGATCCCGACGCCGGCGCGAGCGATAATTTTGAGATTTCCGGAATGCTCGAGCAGGGCCGCATCGACACGGGTACCGCTGCGGGTGATCAGGGCATCATAGCCGCCGAGAATGCTGTAGAGTTCCTGAACCGGCAGGTTGAGCCGGACGTCAAGACTGATACGCGGATCATCAAGGAGAGGCTGCAGGCCTTCCTGGGATATTTCATCGGTAATGAGAACCTTCATCGGGTACTCCTTCGCTGACGGGATGCGTGGGCGCTAAGGCGCCACACGATGTCAAAATAAACACGAATTCTAGAACTTTTATCGCCCCCTGTCAACGCCGTATACCCCCTTAGGATCAGCTCAAAACCGGGTTATTCATCCCGCGTTCCCTTGACCCACCACTCGTCGTCCTCGTCGAACCACCAGCGGGTCGAATCGGTGCTCCAGACGGTTTCCGCCAGGCGTCTGGCCAGATCGGTTTTCAGCCGGCGCACGGCAAACGGGTACCATTCGTCGGCATTACGGTTGCCCAGGTCCTTGTACTCCTTGAGCGCCAGAATCATTTCCAACTGATCGGCATCGTGGGAAAGCTGCGCCTCACGGCTGTCGCCGGCGGCGAACTCGGTCATGGTGCGCTGATATTCCTCGCCGAACGGGAGAGTTTTGGCCAGATCGTCAACGGCCTGCTGTTCGGCAACCTTGACATACTTTTTATTGACGTAATTGAGGTCACCGGTACGGGCCTCGGGAACGTCATGAAACAGGCAGAGCTGCAAAACCCGGCCGACGTCGACCTGACCGTCCATCTTGGCCAGGGTATAGCCGATCATCGCCGTGCGGAAAGAATGCTCGGCCACCGACTCGGCGCCGCTGCCGAGAAACTGGAAGCCGGTGCGGGGGGTGCGCTTGAGCATCCCGACTTCGAAAAAGAAATTTGCCAGATTCTTCATCAGAGATCCCTTTCAGTGCATCTTGAATGGAGCCGCTCCATCATACCTGCAGGCGGCAAGACCGGCAAATCCTTTGTGGCGAAGAATCGGGTCAGCCGAGGCGCACCAGGAAGACCCCGGCCAGAATCAGCAGAGCGGCCATAATACGGATGCGACCGCAGGTTTCGCCGAGAAACAGCACCCCGATCAGCACCCCGAGCAGCAGACTGACCTGACGCACCGGCACGGCATAGCTCAAGGGGGCCAGCTTGAGAGCATAGCGAAAGGAAATAAACGATCCCATCATGATCGGCCCGGAAAGAAGCACCAGGCGCAAGCTGTGCTGCAATTCCGCGGCAAGGCGGCCGCGCTGGGAAGGGCGCAGCATGTTGCAGGACATGATCGCGAACATGAACATGACCAGCAGGTAGGTGAAATAGAGGGGATGGTAATCCATGACCCCGGTCTTATCGACAACCGATCCGACCGAGTAGACAAAGCCGGCGGCCAGAGCCGCCTGCACCGACGTATCGCTCAGGTTGCGAAAGGGGCGCAGCACTTCGGAAAACGACAGGGCCCGCAGCTGTACGCAGTACGCCCCGAAGATGATCAGCAGGATTCCCGCCCCCCCCAGCAGGGACACCCGCTCACCCAGCAGCAGCATTCCCCAGACAGGAACATAGACCATCGAGGTCTGGGCCAGGGGATAGGTCAGGGAGAGGTCGCCCTGATGATAAGCGCGGCCGGTGAACAGATGATAGCCGACGAAACAGGCCGCGCCGGCCAGACCCAGCAGCAGGATGCGCCCGGTGAGGGGTGGAAACGGCTCCGTCACGAACAGCAAAGACAGGTTGAACATCGCCCCGGAAAAGCAGAACATCCACCAGATGAAGGCGGTTTTGTCCCGGCTGCGCTTGACCAACAGGTTCCACAGCGCGTGCATCAGGGCAGAGAAAACAATAAGGGTTAAGGCAAGGCTACTCATAGGAGCAGAATTCTACCTGATGCCTTAACAATTAGCGAGAATAAAAAACACTGAGGAATCGTTAGTCTAATTAAAACACAAAGACTCTGCCGTTGACAGACCGGGCCAGATTGTTATGCTCAGTAACGATAGAAAATCGGTGTGGAAGGAAGTGGGGGGGGAATTGCCTTTCGCTCCTTACGCCTCACCCCTCACTCCTTTACGCCATGGAGATCCGATGACAGCGACCCGCCAAGAACATGATTCGATGGGAGAAATGACCGTCCCCACAGGCGCCCTGTACGGCGCCCAGACTGCCCGGGCCCTGGAGAATTTCCCGATTTCGGGCATCCGCTTTCCTCGCCCCTTCCTGCGCGCCCTGGGAATGATCAAACAGCGCGCCGCCCAGATCAACCTGGAACTGGGGCTGCTGCACCGGGAGCGGGCCATGGCGATCATGGAAGCGGCCGAGGAGGTAATTACCGGCGAACTGGACGCCCACTTCGTACTCGACATCTTCCAAACCGGCTCTGGCACCAGCACCAACATGAACGCCAACGAGGTCATCGCCAACCGCGCCGACCAGCTGCTAGGGCAAGCCGAGGGGGGGCGGGCCGTCCATCCCAATGACCACGTCAACCTTGGCCAGTCGAGCAACGACGTCATTCCCAGCGCCATGCACATCGCCGCCGCCGTCGAAATCCGCCAAGCCCTGATCCCTGCCCTGTTCGCCCTGCAGGAAGCACTCGGCGAAAAATCCGGCGAATTCGACCATATTATCAAGATCGGCCGCACCCACCTGCAGGATGCCACCCCGATCCGCCTGGGACAATCGTTCTCCGGCTACGCCCGCCAGGTTTCGGCAGCGATCCGCCGGCTGGAAACGGCCTGCGAGGGGCTCTACGAACTGGCACTGGGAGGTACGGCGGTCGGCACCGGCATCAACACCCACCCGGAATTCGCCGCCCGGGTCATCAAGGGGCTGGCCGAGACCACCAGTCTTCCCTTTCGCGAGGCGATTAATCATTTCGAAGCCCAGTCGGCCAAGGATGCCGTGGTGGCTGCCAGCGGTGCCCTGAAAAGCTGCGCCGTGGCGCTATTTAAAATTGCCAACGACATCCGCTTTCTCGGCAGCGGTCCGCGCTGTGGGCTCGGCGAGCTGATTTTGCCGGCGGTGCAACCGGGCAGCTCGATCATGCCCGGCAAGACCAATCCGGTCATGGCCGAAGCGCTGATCCAGGCCTGCGCCCAGGTCGTCGGCAACGACGCCGCCATCGCCCTTGGCGGTCTGACCGGCAACTTCGAGCTCAACGTCATGATGCCGCTGATGACCCATAACCTGCTGCAGAGCATTGAGCTGCTGGGCAAGGCCAGCACCCAGTTCACCACTAAATGCGTAAACGGCCTGCAGGCCGACCGCCAACGCTGCGAATCACTGGTGGAACAGAGTCTGGCCATGGTCACGGCGCTGGCGCCGGCCATCGGCTACGACAAGGCAGCAGCCATCGCCAAAAAAGCTTGGGAAAACAGGAAGACGATACGGGAACTCGCCAAAGAGGAGCAGCTGCTGCCGGAAGCCGAACTCGATAAAATCCTCGACCCCCGCCCCATGACGGCACCGGGCATCCCCGGCAAGCGGGATTAGGCTAACAAACCCTTAGCCGTCAACGGGACGTTTTCAAAACGGCGAGAAGATCCTCGCCAAACACCTGGCGCTGCCAGTTTTTCAGCCCCGGCACCTGTTCGAGCTGCGCAGGTGTTTGCGGAACTTGCCGGGACAGGGTCTCGAGCAGGGCGTTGTTAATCAGGAGGCCGGGGTCGAGCTCCATGGCCTCGGCCTTGCCTTTACGCCAGTCCTTGAATGCGGCCAGCCGTTTGTCCGCCGCCGGGTCCTTTTCCGTCCGGGGCAGACGGGGATAAACCGGCAAACTATCGGTCGGCAGTTCCAGACCGGCCTGTACCGCGGCCAGGATCTTCTTGCCGTAGCGGTCGACCAACCGGGGAAACACCCCTTCGAGAGCAACCAGCCCCTTCAGGCTCGTCGGCGTATGCCGGGCAATCTCAAGCAGTCCCTTGCCGCCGAACACCTTGAAGGGCGCACAGTCGCGCCGCTCCGCCTCGACCTCCCGCCACTGCAGCAGCTCTTCCAGCACCGCCAACTGCCGCCGGTCAAGAAGACCGGCCCCCTTGGTGCGCAGAAAAAGCGGCCCCGCGTGCTCGGCAAAACGGGCCTTTTCCAAAAGCGCAAACTCCTCGGCCACCCACTCCCGCCGGCCCTTTTCCACCAGCCGGGCTTCCAGCAGCTCCACCAGACCATGCAGATGGCGGGTGTCCTCCGCCGCGTAGCGGATCATCTCGCCGGACAGGGGCCGCTGCGCCCAGTCGGCGCGCTGAAACTGCTTATCGAGCTGGACGCCGAAATACTTGCCCAGCACATCGGCCAGACCGACTTTTGCTTCCCCCAGAAACTGGCTGGCAATCATGGTATCGAACAGGCCGCGCACCTCGAAATCGAAATCACGGGCCAGGCAGCGGATATCGTAATCGGCGGCATGGAACAGCTTGCGAATGGCGGCATCGGCCATCACCGGCTTCAGCACGGAAAGGTCGGCCCCGGCCAGGGGATCGACCAGCACGGTACGAACCGAGGTCGTAAATTGCAGCAGACAGACCTTTTCGCGGTAGCAGTGCATCGAATCGGCTTCGAGATCGACGGCAATCACCGTTTCGCGGGCCAGTTCTTCGGCAAATAGGGCTATCGAGGTGGAATCAGTAAGGATGGGGGTATCAGGCATGGGTTTCTCCGGAAGTATATAAAAGATGCCGCATCATTGCAGATTCACCGGTTGCTGGCAAGCAGCGCGAGGACTTTTTTGTGGGCACCGTGCAGGGCCAGGCGTTCCAGACCGGCCATTTCGAGCCAGCGGCTCTCGCCGCTTTCGGCCACCTGCAGGCGGTCGTCCACCACGACCCGATAACAACGCAGGTCGAGCTTAAAGTGGCTGTAAGCATGGCGCACCGCGCCCGCTTCCCGCATATCGCCGGGCAGGCCCAGCTCGGCGAGCAGACTACGGGCCACGGCCGCAGGATCTTGGCCGGCAACAACCAGAGCGGTCGGGAATTCCCACAGGCCACCGAGCATGCCGTCCAGCGGCCGCTTGCGTACCAGCAGACGGCCGTCCCGCTCCAGCAACAGGGTGACCTGCGTCTGCACCGGGACGGTCTTTTTCTGCCGCGACCGGGGCAACTCGTGCTGCAGACCACGGGCCTGGGCCTGGCAGAGGACAGCCAGCGGGCATACCGGACATTTCGGCTGGCGCGGCGTACAGACGGTGGCGCCCAGATCCATGATCGCCTGGGCGTAGTCGTGGGGACGGCTTTCGGGGGTCAGCGCTTCGGCCCAGCGCCAGAGCTGCTTCTCGGCCGCCGCAGAGCGGGGATCCTGCTCCAGGGCGAACAGACGGCAGAGCACCCGCCGCACGTTACCGTCGAGAATCACCCCCTTGCGATCAAAGGCGATGGCGAGGATAGCCCCCGCGGTCGAGCGCCCCACCCCGGGGAGGAACTGCAAACCCGACAGATCGGCAGGAAAACTGCCGCCATGATCGGCGACCACCCGACAGGCCGCGGCGTGCAGGTTGCGGGCCCGGGAATAATAGCCGAGCCCGGCCCACAGGGCGATGACCGCGTCCAGTTCGGCCGCGGCCAGATCCGCCACCATGGGGAACCGATCGAGAAATTTCAGGTAATAGGGAATGACCGTGTCAACGCCGGTCTGTTGCAGCATGACCTCGGAGAGCCAGATACGGTAGGGATCGCGGGTCTGCCGCCAGGGGAGCTCACGTCCTGCCCGGCCGTACCAGGCCAGCAGCAGGGGGGCGATTGCGGAGGGATCAAAAGGTCGGAATTGATCGGTCAAAGGCAAAAGGCATTCTCACGCAAAGCCGCAAAGGCGCCAAGCAAAACACAAACCACTCAAGGTTGGTCTTGGTCTTAAATCTTTCTTTGCGACTTTGCGGCTTAAGTGAGCGAAGCGAACGAGCGTGAGACAAGAACTTCGATTTGCTCTTGTCACCCGATCTCCCGCAGCGCATCCAACGTCCGCTCCATTTCTTCGCGGGTGCCGATGGAGATGCGAAGCCCGTGGGACAACTGCGGATCGGAGAAGTGCCGCACCAGGATCTGGCGGTCGAACAGCCCCTGGTAGACCCGCTTGCCGTTGCGGTCCGTCGGGGTGGCGAAAACGAAATTGGCTCGCGACGGAATCACCCCGTAGCCGAGCACCCGCAGTTCGCCGGTAAACCAGGCGCGGGTCTCACGGATCTTGCGAACACACTCGGCAAAATAGGTCTGGTCGGCCAGCGACGCCAGCGCTGCCGCCTGGGCCAGGCGATCGAGGTTGTAGTGATCGCGAATCTTGTCGAGGGCTTCGATCACCTGGGGCCGGGCGACGGCCAACCCCAGTCGCATCCCGGCCAGCGAGTAGCTCTTGGACAAGGTCCGGGTCACCACCACGTTTTCGTATTTTTTCACCAGCGCAAGGGCGTTTTCGTCGGCAAAATCGGCATAAGCCTCGTCGACCACCAGCATACCGGCGCAGCGGCCGGCCAGCTCCTCGATAAATTCGAGGGGGTAGGTGAAGCCCAAGGGAGCGTTGGGATTGACCAGGAAAAAGAGTTTCCCTTCGTACCGTTTCGGGAAGTCGGCCAGTTCCCACTTCTCAGTCAGGCCGAAGGTGCGCACCCGCGCCCCCTGGATTTCGGCCAGGGTCGCATAGTAGGAATAAGAGGGATGGACGAAAGCGATCTCCTCCCCTTCCCCGGCAAAGGCACGGATCAGGTTGTTGAGCAGTTCGTCGGAGCCGTTGGCCATGATCACCCAGGAAGGGTCGAAGCCGTAGAGCCGGCCGGCCTCCTCGCGGCCGAGGCGGCTGGCGGCATCGGGATACTTGCGCAGCGATTCCCCGCGGCTGCCGATTTCGGCCAGGATTGCCTCGACCACCTTCGGCGAAGGCGGATAGGGGTTTTCGTTGGTGTTGAGCTTGATCCAGGCCGCCTCGTCCCGGGGCTGAAAGCCGGGGACATAGCCGGCCATCTCGGCGATATTCTTGCGCAGGGGAATCATGGTCATCTCCATATGGGGGAAGAATCTAGCCACAGAGCCACAGAGGAAAACAACGCCCGTAACCGGTTTCCCCTTCGGATTTTCTTCTGCATTCGCTCTTATCAACGAAGCCAGTTTCCCAGAAAGAGCATCAGCCGAAAAAATCCAGACCTAAAAACTCTGTGTCTCTGTGCCTCAGTGGCGGCTTTTCATTTATTTAATATTCTTCCAGAATCTGGTACAGGGTGTTGCGCTTGGCCGGGGTGAAGCCGGCGCCACGGGCCAGATCGACGACCTCTTCCTGCGACATGCGGAAGGAGATCCCGGCAGCGGCCACCACGTTTTCCTCGAGCATGGTCCCGCCAAGGTCGTTGGCGCCGAAAAACAGGGCGACCTGGGCCATGCGCGCGCCTTGCGTAACCCAGCTGGCCTGAATATTCTGCACGTTGTCGAGGACGATGCGGGACAGGGCCAGCACCTTGAGATACTCGACGCCGCTAGCGGTCTCTCCCCCCAACTCGGTGTTGGTCGGCTGGAAGGTCCAGGGAATGAAAGCGGTGAAACCGCCTGTTTCGGCCTGGATCTCGCGAATCCGGAACAGATGTTCGACGATGTCGGCGGGCTTCTCCTTCGAGCCGAACATCATGGTCGCGGTGGTACGCATCCCCAGCCGGTGTGCCTCTTCCATCACCGATGCCCACTGCCGCCAGCCGATCTTGTTGGGCGAAATCTCCTGCCGCACCTCGTCGACCAGCACCTCGGCGCCGCCGCCGGGAACCGAATCGAGTCCGGCGGCCTGCATCCGCTGCAGGCATTCGGGCATGCTCAGGTTGGAAAGCCTGGCCACATGAATCACCTCCGCCGGCGACAGGGAATGAATCTGCACTTGCGGAAAACGCTCCTTGATCCCGCGGAACAGCGATTCGAACCAGTCGATCTTCAATTCCGGGTGCAAGCCCCCCTGCATCAGCAGCTGGGTGCCGCCGTTCTCGACCAGCTCCTGGATTTTGGCATAGATCGTCTCAACATCGAGCAGGTAGGCGTCGACATCCCCGACG
>JAQYWA010000506.1 GCA_030145265.1 Desulfuromonas sp.
GTCCTGGCTGCCTGCGGGGCCAGCGTATATTCCATCGAAATCATCCCGCCGCTGGCCGTGCGGGCTACCGAGCGGCTACAGCAACTCGGTTACCGAGTCACCACCAGGACCGGCGACGGTTTTTTCGGCTGGCCGGAGGCCGCTCCCTTCGACGCCATTCTGGTCACCGCCGCCGCCGAGTTCATCCCGCCGCCGCTCACTGAACAGCTCAAGGAGGGCGGCACCATGGTGATCCCGGTCGGCACCCCGTTTTATGTGCAGACCCTGATGCTGGTGGAAAAACGGAAGGGTCAGCTGCGCACCCGCAGCCTGATGCCGGTGCGCTTCGTGCCGCTACGGAGAAACGAATGACCATTGGCCTGCGCCGCCAGCTGGCCCTGGGCCTGCTCTCGGCGTCACTGATTGCACTGCAGCTGGCGCTGATGCAGACCTTCTCGATCAGCCAGTGGCACCATTTCGCCTACATGGTTATATCCATTGCCCTGCTCGGGTTCGGCGCCGCGGGAACCCTGCTCGCCCTCTGCCGCTCATGGTTTCTGCAGCGCAGCACCACCCTGCTCCCCCTGCTTTTGCTCGCCAGCGCTCTGGCCATGGCCTTTGCGTCCGGGCGGGTTCAGCTAATGTTCGCCCGCTTCGACTCGTACCTGCTCCCTTACGATCCGGCCCAGTCGATGCTGTTGCTGGTGGTCATCCTGCTCCTCAGCCTGCCGTTTTTCCTCGGGGCCCTGGTCATCGGCATTCTGTTCGTCGAACAGGCCGAACAGATCGGCATCATCTATTTCGCCAACCTACTCGGCTCCGGACTCGGCGGTTTGATCGGAATCGCCGCCCTGGCCCGTTTCGCCCCCGAACAGCTGGCGCCGGCCTTGGCCCTGCCTGCCCTGGCGGCAGGGCTGCTGCTGTTGCCGCCACAGCGAAAATGGCTGCGGTTGACTGCCGCCGCGGCACTCGCCGCCATCACCCTGGCGCTGGCGTTTCCGCCCGCACTCCCCCTGTCCCAGTTCAAGGATCTGCAAAGAACCCTCGACCTGCCGGGCAGCCGCACAATCGCCATCCGCAATGATCCCTACGGCCAGGTGCGTGCCGTATCCAACCCGGCGCTGCGCTTCGCCCCCGGGCTGAGCCTGAACTACCGCGGGCCGGTCCCCCAAGGAGATGCACTGTTCAGCAACGGCGACTGGTTTGGCTTTGTGCCGGCCGGGTCGTTTGCTGACGCCGCCAGCCTCCTCGACTACACCACCCAGGGGCTACCGTTCGTCGTGCGATCGCCGGCCTCGGTGCTGGTACTCCACGCCGGAACCGGGCTAGCGGCAGCCCAGGCCCTGAACCACCAGGCCCGCAGCGTTACCGCCGTCGAACCGCACCGGGCAGCGCTGGAACTGCTGCGGAGCAGCTACCCCGAAACCGCCGGGGCATTCTTCGCCCGCCCGCAGCTAAGGGTGACGGCGGCCGAACCTCGCACCTGGCTGGCGGCCGATTCGCAGCGCTACGACCTGGTGACGCTGCCGACCCTGGGCGCCTTCGGCGGCACCGCCGGGGTCTTTGCCCTGCATGAGCAACACAACCTGACCCGCGAAGCCTTTGCTGAAATCTGGCAGCATCTG
>JAQYWA010000507.1 GCA_030145265.1 Desulfuromonas sp.
AAAAAGAAACAAATGCTAGCGAAACTCGTAAATTTGAGATTTCAATTAAGAGTTTGATCCTGGCTCAGGATGAACGCTGGCGGCGTGCTTAACACATGCAAGTCGAGCGAGAATTAGTGGAACAACTTTTCGAAGGAGTGAAGCTAAGGAAAGCGGCGGACGGGTGAGTAACGCGTGGGCAACCTACCTTATGCAGGGGGACAACACAGCGAAAGCTGTGCTAATACCGCATAAAGCCAAACTGTCGCATGACAGATTGGTCAAAGATCTATCGGCATAGGATGGGCCCGCGTTTGATTAGCTAGTTGGTGAGGTAACGGCTTACCAAGGCGACGATCAATAGCCGACCTGAGAGGGTGATCGGCCACACTGGAACTGAGACACGGTCCAGACTCCTACGGGAGGCAGCAGTGGGGAATATTGCACAATGGGGGAAACCCTGATGCAGCAACGCCGCGTGAGCGAAGAAGGCTTTCGAGTCGTAAAGCTCTGTCCCAAGGGAAGAAATAATATGACGGTACCTTGGGAGGAAGCCCCGGCTAACTACGTGCCAGCAGCCGCGGTAATACGTAGGGGGCAAGCGTTATCCGGAATCATTGGGCGTAAAGAGTACGTAGGCGGCCATATAAGTCAGAAGTGAAAGGCTACGGCTTAACCGTAGTAAGCTTTTGAAACTGTATGGCTTGAGTGCAGGAGAGGAAAGCGGAATTCCTAGTGTAGCGGTGAAATGCGTAGATATTAGGAAGAACACCAGTAGCGAAGGCGGCTTTCTGGACTGAAACTGACGCTGAGGTACGAAAGCGTGGGGAGCGAACAGGATTAGATACCCTGGTAGTCCACGCCGTAAACGATGAGCACTAGGTGTTGGGGGTTCACCCCCTCAGTGCCGCAGCTAACGCATTAAGTGCTCCGCCTGGGGAGTACGGTCGCAAGACTGAAACTCAAAGGAATTGACGGGGACCCGCACAAGCAGCGGAGCATGTGGTTTAATTCGAAGCAACGCGAAGAACCTTACCAGAACTTGACATCCCTCTGACCGGGGCCTAATAGCCCTTTACCCTTCGGGGACAGAGGTGACAGGTGGTGCATGGTTGTCGTCAGCTCGTGTCGTGAGATGTTGGGTTAAGTCCCGCAACGAGCGCAACCCTTGTCTTTAGTTGCCATCACTTAGGGTGGGCACTCTAGAGAGACTGCCGGGGATAACTCGGAGGAAGGTGGGGATGACGTCAAATCATCATGCCCCTTATGTTCTGGGCTACACACGTGCTACAATGGCAAGTACAGAGGGTCGCGAAGGAGCAATCCGGAGCCAATCCCCAAAGCTTGTCCCAGTTCGGATTGCGGGCTGCAACTCGCCCGCATGAAGTCGGAGTTGCTAGTAATCGCGAATCAGAATGTCGCGGTGAATGCGTTCCCGGGTCTTGTACACACCGCCCGTCACACCATGGAAGTTGGGGGCGCCCGAAGCCAGTGACCTAACCCGCAAGGGAAGGAGCTGTCGAAGGTGAAATCAATGACTAGGGTGAAGTCGTAACAAGGTAGCCGTATCGGAAGGTGCGGCTGGATCACCTCCTTTCTAAGGAGAAATACTCTCTT
>JAQYWA010000508.1 GCA_030145265.1 Desulfuromonas sp.
AGGAGAGCCAGCAGGGAAACGCCCAGACCGAGGTAGAGCGGTGGGATGAAAGTCCAGCCTGCCAAACCGGCGGCCAGCACGCAGGTCGGGGCGAGCATCACCGACAGAGCCCCGCCACGGGGAGAGACCCTGGCGCCGAAAAAAACCGCCGCCAAAAGGGGAAAACAGAGGGTGGCGCCACGCAGCCCCATGGACAAAAAGCTCCATTGCATGATCGCCGAGCCGAGATTGGTCGCCAGCAGCAGCAGGGCCGCCACCAGCACCGCCAGGGTGAGCAGGCGCAGCTGACGCAGGCGATCGCCCGCGAGAAGCAGACGCCCGACCAGGTCGACCTGCAGCGTCGTGCCGACCCCGAGGGTCAGGCCGGCCGCGGTGCCGACGGCGGCAAACAACAGGGTGGCGAAACCGATACCGGCCAGCGGCGCCGGCAGGTACAGGCGGAAAAAGTCCGGCAGGGCCAGAACGCTGTCCATCCCGGGATGCGCCTGGCGCATGTACAAACCGACCAGGATACCGAACAGGCCGAGCGGCGGGATCAGCACGGCGCTGAGCAAGGCGCCGCGTCTGGCCTCGCGGTCGCTGCGGGCGGAAAAAACCGCCTGCAGGTAAATCTGGGTAGAAAGCACGCCGACCAGCATCGACACCAGGTCGGAAACCCCTTCGCGGACCCCGTAGCCGAACAGGCTGAACCAGGGTCCGTCGGCAAAGGAAGTCCGCAACCCGGGCCAGCCGCCGGCCAGATGCCAGGCCAGCAGGCCGGAGCCGGCCATCATCAGGTAGAGCAGAAGCAGCTTGGCCAGTCCGACAGCGCCCGCCGCGCGCATGCCGCCGCCGAGAGTCACCGCCGCCACCAGTAGCACCGCTATCCCGGCCGACACCAAGGGACTGCAACCGAACAGGCTGGAGAGGATGGCGCCGGCCGCCAGCAGTTGAGCAACGATGTGGATGAACATACCGAGAGCGGAAAAGCCGCTGGCCACGGCCTGCGCCCGCCCACCGTAGTAACGGTGCAGAAACTGGGGGATGGTCTCCACCTCGGCCCGCCGCAGCGGCCCGGCCACCAGCAGCGCCAGCAGCAGGCAGGCCAGCCCGGCGCCGAGGGTGAACCACCAGGCGGACAGCCCATAGAGAAATGCCAGCTGGGCAGTGCCGATGGTCGATGCCCCGCCGACCAGGGTCCCCATGATCGCCCCGGCCACCGGCCAGCTTCCAGCCTGTCGGCTGGCGACGGCAAAATCCGCCGCTCCCCGGGCCTGCCCGCGACCGAAATCGGCAAAAGCAACCAGCGCGGCCAAGGTCGCCACAAAGGCAGTTAATAAAATCATGGAATTCCCCGCAGTCCAACACCTGCTTGAAGATTGACACAATCTGGTAAATTTGCCTAAAATGGTAGAATTTTGCAAGATTGGAAGGACCACGGGTGAAACAAAAAACCATCTACACCTGCCAGCAGTGCGGCTACCAGAGTCCCAAGTGGCTGGGCAAATGCCCCGACTGCCAGCAGTGGAACACCCTGACCGAAGAAACCCTGACCATCACCAAGGGCAAGAGCAAGCTGCTCACCGCTGCCAGCGGCCTCCCCCCC
>JAQYWA010000509.1 GCA_030145265.1 Desulfuromonas sp.
AACTTGCCAACCAGCGAAAGGATCCACAAAAACACGTTATACTTTATGAAGTTATGCCTTCTCGTAACATTATCCATCCTGCTGCTACCATTCACACTGCGGGCCGATAACGACCCCACGATCGCCGACACCGCCACGTCAAAACCCGGACCCGCAACCCTAGTTGCGGGGTTGTCGACCATCACGGTGCGCCTGGCCTATGTCGGTGACCACAATGGCAGCAACTCAGCACTGATCGAATGGGGTGAGGACGATATCGACTTTTCCATTGGCTCGATCGACCTCGGCCATAGCCTCAGCCCCTATCTGTATGAAATCACCGGGCTTGATTATAACAAAACCTACCAGGTGCGCACTACCCTCAGCGATGTCGACGGTGGCACCAACTTGATACAGACATTGACCGGCCTGAAGCCTTTCAACTGTCTGGTGCATAACTCGGTGTCCACTGGCTCAGGCAAGCACGACAGCAACTGGGGTCTGGGCGACGCTGACAGTCAATACGGTGAGTTCACCTGCCGAACCTGTCATGACCGCAGTACCGACAACATCAAGCGTGTCAAAAATACGATCGCCGCCCCCAATTCCCCGACCCACGATCTTCCCGGCAACACCGTGGCTTTCACCGATACCCGAGACGATAGCTCCGATTTTGGCGACGACAGCAGTGAGCGCAGCGCGGGAAACCCGTCGACCCGCATCTGCGAAGTCTGTCATTCTGAAACCAACTATCATCGCTGCATTAACGAAGCACAGCCCGGCGGGACCACTCACTACAACAACAAAGACTGCACCGGTTGCCACAGGCACAGCAACGCCTTCAAAGCGTCGTGCGACAGTTGCCACGGCGACAGCGCCACCGGCGCCATCTGGCCTGATGATGCATCGGGTGGTGCAGCCATCCCCGACCGCCTCGGCGCCCACGACGAACATATGACCTCTATCGGCGACATCATCAACGGCGGCGGTCACGGCAGCGCTACCGTTGCCGACAAGAATGCCTCCTGCATCTACTGCCATCCCGAAGGAACCCATACCGGCGCCTACCTGGACGACGATCACGTCGATGTCTACATGGACGGCACCAACGACGCCAGCAAGGGTTACTACGTCTACCTGCTGGACGATCCGGCCGACCCCGGCAGCCTTTACCCTCTCGACACGGACGCCAGTTACAATTCGGTCACCGGCACCTGCTCGCTCAACGACTGCCACGGCAATGCCCCCTATACCCCCGGCTGGTACGGCGACAGCATCGCCCCCGCCGCCGTCAGCGACCTGGCCGCCGCCGACAACACCGAGCCCGGCACCGTCAAGCTGACCTGGTCTGCCACGGGCGACGACGGAACCCTCGACGGTACCGCCTACAAATACCAGGTGCGCTACAGCACCTCGGTCATCGACGCCGGCAATTTCGAAGCCGCCACCATCGCTGGCGGAGCGCCGAGCGTTGACCGGATGGGCAAGTCGGAAGAAATGATCGTGACCGGGCTGACCCCCAGTCAGAACTATTACTTTGCCCTGAAAACCGCCGACGAGGTTTACAACTGGGCCGACTTGTCCAACATCGCAGGACCCCAGGCC
>JAQYWA010000510.1 GCA_030145265.1 Desulfuromonas sp.
CAACTGTCCTTGCACGCCCATGCCGGTTTGAGTGAACAGTTTCTCGAACGCTATCGCTGGCCGGCCAAAGAAGGTTCGCTGGTCCGCCAGGTGCTCGACAATGGCGAAATCTTCTGCCTTGAAGACATCGACGCATCGACCAGTGTTGACGATGCGCTGATTCTGCAGGAGGGGATTCGTTCCCTGGTGGCTGTTCCGCTCAAGATTCAGAACAAGATCGTTGGCCTGATCTGCCTGGATGACTTTGATTCGCGGACTTTTGCCGAAGGTCGCCTGAACATTTTGTCGATCCTCGCGTCCTTTGCTGCCATGAGTATCGACAATGCCTGTCTCCATCAACGCACCCACCACCTGGCCGTGACCGACGGTCTGACCGGCCTTTACAATCAGCGCCAGTTCCGCCTCATGCTCAAGGAAGAAATGGTCCGCGCCCGACGCTATAGCAATCCTTTGACTTTGCTCATGTTCGACGTGGACGACTTCAAGTCGTTTAATGACACCTACGGTCATTTCAAGGGGGATAAGGCTCTGATCGCGGTCGCCGATATTCTGCGCGAGTCGATGCGTGAATGCGACATGGTGTTCCGCTACGGTGGTGAAGAGTTTATCGCGATTCTCCCCGAAACGAATCTCGATTTCGCCTTGAAAGCGGCCGAGCGGGCTCGTCAGTCGATTGAGGAGAAATCGGTCGATTATCTCAGCGGAATTACTGAGCGCGGGGTTACCGTCAGTGTCGGGGTGGCGTCCTATCCCGAAGACGGCGCTGATCGCGACGCCCTGTTGCATGTGGCCGACACCCTGCTTTACAAGGCCAAACGCGAAGGTAAAAACCGTATTTACCATCAGGAAAATGAGGGTTGAGCGTGGCCGGGGAAAAGATTCTGATCGTCGATGACGAAGAGGGGATGCGGCGGCTGCTGGTCCGGGTGCTGGCCAGGGAAGGGTACCAGGCCGCAGCGGCGGAATCGGGAGCCGAAGCCATGCAACGGATCGCCGGCGAAAGTTTCGACCTGGTGATCACCGATATTCAAATGCCGGGGATGAATGGCCTGGCGCTGCTGGATGAGCTCAAATCCTTCGACTCGGCCCTGCCGGTGATGGTCATCACCGCCTACGGCACCGTGGAAAGCGCCGTGCAGGCGCTTAGAGCCGGGGCCTACGATTACATCACCAAGCCTTTTGAAACCGATGAAATCAAGCTGACCGTGGCCAAGGCGCTCGAGCGCGAGCGATTGCTGGCGGAAAACCGCT
Organism: Desulfuromonas sp.; assembly: GCA_030145265.1. Lineage (GTDB taxonomy): Bacteria > Desulfobacterota > Desulfuromonadia > Desulfuromonadales > Trichloromonadaceae > Trichloromonas. The sequence continues at coordinate 1,252 of JAQYWA010000510.1, forward strand.
ACCTGCAGCAGGAGCGGCAGGAACGTTACCCTTTCTCGGGGATCGTTGGCGGGTCGCAGGCCATGCAGCGGGTATTCGAGCTGGTCGACTCGGTAGCGACTTCCAACGCCAACGTGCTGGTTACCGGCGAGTCGGGGACCGGCAAGGAGTTGATCGCCCGCTCCATTCACCAGCATTCCAACCGACGGGACAATCCCTTCATCGTTCTCAACTGCGCCGCCCTGTCCGAAGGGGTGCTCGAAAGCGAGCTGTTCGGACACGAGAAAGGGGCCTTCACCGGCGCCCTGGCCACCCGGAAGGGGCGCTTTGAGCTGGCTCACCAGGGA
>JAQYWA010000511.1 GCA_030145265.1 Desulfuromonas sp.
AGAATGACTGCCAGCAGAACGGTCCGGTATTTTCGCAGAAGATCCAGCATCCAGAAAACTCTCGGAGCAATGAAAAAGAGGGCCGACGGCCCTCTTTTCAATCAGCGGAATCAGCAGGCCGTCGCGCCGGCACAGGCCTGACAGTTGTCAGGAAGAAATCGCCACCCGTCGCAGCAGATCCAACTCGTCAAGCACCACGCCGGACCCGAGGACGACACAGGACAGCGGGTCTTCGGCGATCACCACCGGCAGCCCGGTTTCTTCGCGCAGCAGCGCGTCGAGATTGCGCAGGTTGGCACCACCACCGGCCAGCACGATGCCCTTGTCGACGATATCGGCAGCCAGCTCCGGAGGGGTCCGCTCAAGGCAGATGCGTACCGCCTCGACAATGGCATTGACCGTTTCGGAAAGAGCGTCGCGAATTTCGTTGGAATCGATCGTCAGGGTTTTCGGGATCCCGCTCACCAGGTCGCGCCCCTTGACCTCCATAGTCCGAACTTCATCGTCCGGATAGGCGCTGCCGATCTCGATTTTGATCTGCTCGGCGGTTCGTTCGCCGATCAGCAGGTTGTACTTGCGCTTAAGATACTGGACAATAGCTTCGTCCATCTTGTCGCCGCCGACCCGCACGCTCTTGGCATAGACAATGCCGGCCAGGGAGATGATAGCCACTTCGGTGGTACCACCACCGATATCAACAATCATATTGCCCGAGGCCTCGGTAATCGGCAAACCCGCGCCGATGGCGGCCGCCATCGGTTCCTCGATCAGGTAAACTTCGCGAGCCCCGGCCGACTCGGCCGACTCCTTGACTGCGCGTTTTTCTACCTGAGTGATCCCCGAGGGGACGCAGATGACGATGCGCGGACGGACCAGGGTTTTGCGGTTATGCACCTTTTGAATGAAGTAGCGGAGCATTTCCTCGGTGATGTCGAAGTCGGCGATGACACCGTCTTTCATTGGGCGGATGGCGACGATACTTCCCGGGGTACGGCCCAGCATCTTCTTCGCTTCCTTGCCGACGGCGAGAACCTTCTTCTGCCCCATGCTGTCTTTCTGCACAGCCACCACCGACGGTTCGCTGACGACGATTCCTTTGCCCTTCAGGTAAACAAGGGTATTGGCGGTCCCCAAGTCGATAGCGAGATCGTTGGAAAACATCCCCCAAATAGCGTTAAATAAGTTGAACATCGGTACGGTGGTCTCCTTTTAAACGCAGGAGGATAATCCTCCTGTAAAATGTTGTTCACACTACCAAAAACACCAAGCCATTTCAAGTCGTAAAAAGGAAAAAGATATTGCAATTGGGGCCTTGATTGTCTAACATGTTGCGCTGTTCCAGACCCCAAAAACCACATAAAAGGAGTCGTCCGCAGATGCTGGACCTAATCCGAAAAAAACAAAAATCGGTCTTTATCAAGATCGCTTTCGCCGTCATTATTCTCAGCTTTGTCATCGGTTATGCCATGCTGACCTCACCCGGCGACAGCCGGGACGGGCAGCAACAGGGCGTTGCCGTTACCGTCAACGATCTTGACGTCGGGTTTGCCGAGTACGAAACCGTCTACAGC
>JAQYWA010000512.1 GCA_030145265.1 Desulfuromonas sp.
TCGCTTCTCTCCCAATTCTGGCTCATTCCCAGCAACAACCCGGCGACTGATCCGCTCAATGACGCGGGGATCACCAACTTCACCGGATACCTGCTCTCCGATGCCGGTCAATGCCTGGTAAAGCAATGCACGCAGCGAAGCCTCGACTTCCTGCTCCTCGACCAGGTAGCCGGAGTACCAGCTCGACAGCGTCAGCAGGTAGATCGCGTACAGGTTACCGGTAGCCAGCAGGTTATCGACGCCCGATTTCACCTCGCCACGCTGCCGGGCCCGGGTCAAAAGCACACCAACTCCCTGCAGGTAACGGGCATCCAGATCCCGCGATTTTTCCCGGCTGGCCTCGCGGGGAAAAGCCATTTCCCGAGCCAGCAAGCGACCGAACTCGCGGTTGCGGGTCACGAAACGGAACTGGCTCATGAACAAAATCATCAGTTGTTCGAGCAGGGGCGCCTGGGGATCGTTTTGCTCGGCCAGCATACCGAAAGCGTAATCGATCTCGTCTTCGCAGAAGGCCAGGAAGATATCTTCCTTGGCCCGAAAGTAGCCATAAATAGTCCCCTTGCCTATTCCCGCCGTTCTGGCGATTGCTTCGATGCTGGTTTTTTCAAAACCCTTTTCGCTGAACAGGGAAACCGCTGCCGAAATAATGGCCTGCCGGGTTTCCCGTTTTTTGGTTTCGCGGATACCGCTCATATCGTTACTCCACTCAAAAGTCGACTGCGGTCGAATTTTATCGCCCCACCCTGTTCGAGTCAATCAAAAGTCGACCACAGTCGAGTTTTTGCTTCTTGACAGTCATCGGCCGGCAATGGCATATCTGCTGGCAGGAGAAACCCATGGACCCGATTGCCCTGATCGAAAAATACTATGCTCCCGGAAGTGAGGCCCACCGCATTCTGCTGCGCCACAGCGGCCGGGTTACCGCCAAGGCGGTGGCCGCCGCCCGCGCCCTGAAGCAGCGCGAGCCGATCGACGTCGAGTTCGTCCGCGAGGCGGCCCTGCTGCACGACATCGGCATCCTGTTCACCAACGCTCCCGATCTCGGCTGTCACGGTAAGCTACCCTACCTGGCCCACGGCTACAAGGGGCGCGAACTGCTCGACCAGGAAGGGCTCCCCCAACACGCCCTGGTCTGCGAACGGCATATCGGCGTAGGCCTGACGGCCGAAGAGATCAGCGCCAGCCACCTCCCCCTGCCGGTACGCGACATGCTGCCGTTGACCGTCGAAGAGCAGATCGTCACCTACGCTGACCTGTTCTTTTCGAAAAACCCTACTGAAAATGATCAGGAACGCACGCCGGATCAGGTGCGCGAGACCCTGGCCCGCTTCGGTGCAGACAAACCTGCAGTTTTCGACGCCTGGCATGCCCGCTTCGGCTGATGAGACGATATACTTGATGGCGTCGCAAAAAGTCCGCCCTTGCGTTACAGCGTTTTTTCAGGACTTCGACATACCTGATGTATGCCTTCACCCCTGAAAAATCACTAAGCCTTGTATGACGAAATTTTTGCTTAGCCATCGAAAAACTTTTCGAAAGCATCATACATAACAGCATGAGCCCTCTCCCT
>JAQYWA010000085.1 GCA_030145265.1 Desulfuromonas sp.
ATGGTGTAGGCATTGGACACTGAAGTGTCTGGAAGAATGATGGCGAACTCTTCACCACCGTAACGGCAAACCACGTCTGAGCAGCGGGTTGTCTGATTCAGGGCACGGGCAACGATCTGCAATACCGCGTCGCCGCACGGATGACCGAAGTTGTCGTTGATGGTCTTGAAATGATCAAGATCAAGCATCAACAGCGCCAGTGGTTGATTGCCACGGCGGCAGCGGGAAAGCTCGCTAACCAAAACTTCATCGAAATGGGCGCGATTATAGCTGGCGGTCAGAGTGTCGGTACGGGCGAGGTAGGCCAGTTGCTTTTTTTCTTCCCGCAGCAGTCGAGTACGTTCTTTCTTCTTGATCTGCATACGCATCCTGACTTCAAGTTCGCGTGGCGAGGCGAAAAAGTCGTGGCAGTCGACAATTCCGTTTTCCAGTGCCAGGAGTTTCAGTTCCTGGTCCTGTTTGCAGGAAAAAGCGATTACCGGAATATCGGCCCATTCCTCGTTCCGGGCCAGAAACCTGAGGTTTTCAAGGCGGAAGTCCGCTGTGTTCTGACACCAGCCACAGAGAATCATATCGACCGGGTGCTGCGCCAGAATAATTTGGGTTTCCCTGGCATCGGAACTGATCAGAATCTGATTGAAAAGCCCGATATCACCGGCGATCCGCCGCAGTTCGTCGCGGACCGGCAATGAATGTTCGATGATCAGGGCTGTGTACGACATTTGTGAATCTCCTTCTGAGGCCTTCTCTAATAATATTATCGGCGCCGGAGTGAAAATAGTTTAGATGAAACTTGACTATTTTCACAATTTGAGGAGGAGTTTCGGAGAGACTTAGGCCCAATGCGCCAAACGCTCGCTTAGGGTTCTTCGGGAGTGATCGGCAAGAGCTTGCAGCCACGGCCTTCGCTACCTGGCCTTTTGGGGAAAGAACTCTGCGCCTAAGCAAAGCACACATGAGTGGACCGCCACACCTGACCCGCTGTCGTGGGATGAAAATCTACCAACCATCCGCCATGGTTTTTTTGAGCTACCAGTACCGCCAAGTGGGGCGGTTATCCCAATAGGGGTTATACCTCGGCCAATAGGGGTCGTAGGGGCCCAGGAATGGATCATAGTAAGGCGCCCAGGGGGAGGCCGGATAATAATAAGAGGGATAGCCATAGGCCCTGGCTGGCGACTGCCAGAGATGGATTTCGCCGATTGAAAAAACCGGGTAATGGTAATCGACCCCCTTGAGCGGCCGCACCTCTTCTCCGACAACCTGGCCGGTCAGGGTCACCTGCAGCCCGGGCTTGAAGAGTTCCGGGTCGAGAAAGCTCTCGGTGCGGGCGATGAAGCGTCCGCCGGTCTCGTCAGCATCCAGCGGCCGGCCCCAGCGATCGAGGGTGAAAAGGACCACCTCGAGATCGGTCCCCTCGCGGGTCACCTGATTCTCCACCAGCAAGCCGCCAAGCAACAAGGTTTTCCCCTGGTAGGCCGCGGGGTCTTGCTTGACCCGGGCGTAATCGACCAGCGGATCGACCGCTACCATCGCCTCGTTGGAAATAACGTGACTGCAGCCGCCGAGAAAAACGGCACACAACAAAACAACCAGAAAAGACGTCCTGTTCATGACCACCTCCTCTTCATGTACTGTCTGCTTTCAGTCTATCCTGCCCTGGCAGCCAGTCAAACCTCACAAATAGAACAGGGGCCAAAAGGCCCCTGCAGATTTGTCTTATTCGAAGGAGTTGATCCGCCGGATGAAGGCCTTGAGCAACCCGTAACTACGGTGGTTAAACTCCAGCGCCAGGCGGGGCATTTGAAGCAGATCGGGCTGATCGGCTTCTTCAGGCAGGGGTCCGCAGATCTTCAGGCGGGTGCCGTCTTCGATGATCTCGTTGAACTCGCTCTGCAGAATTTCAACCTGCTCTTCGGTCAGCGTTCGGTTGAGCCGAAAAACCAGGGTATTTCTGACAAACCGGCAGGAATGATAAATCTTGTAAAAATCGTCGATCATCTGCACCGCTTCGACCGGGTCGCGGGTGATCGAGAAGAGGCTGAAATCCTCGCCGGAGATCAAGCCTTTCTTAAGCATGGTCTTCTTGATGAAGTCGAGCCAGTTTTCCCAGTAATCGCCCTTGTCGTCGTCGATAAGAATCAACGGAATCGGCGGGTTCTTGCCGGTCTGCACCAGGGTCAGGGTCTCCATCGCCTCGTCGAGAGTGCCGAAGCCGCCGGGAAACAGGACCACGGCATCGGCTTCCTTGAGAAACGCGACCTTGCGGTTGAAGAAGTACTTGTAGGTGATGACGTTCTGGGCCTTCTCCATCACCGGGTTGGTCTCCTGCTCGAAAGGGAGTCGGATATTGACGGCAAAGGAGTTCTCCGCCCCGGCCCCTTCGTTGCCGGCCTGCATGATGCCGCCGCCGCCACCGGTGATCGCCATGTAGCCGCGCTCGGCCAGCATCCGCGAAAAGGTAACGCACTTCTGGTAAATCGGCTCGGAGGGCTCGGTGCGGGCGGAACCGAAGATGGTGACCTTTTTCCTATCCCGGAAAGGGCCGAAGACCTTATTGGTATAACGCATTTCTTTCATGGTGGTACGCATCAGTTTGAGATCGGCCAGGTAGTCGGTTTCCTGGCCGGCCTTGAGGGCGCTGATGATCATCTCCCTAATCATTCGAGGATGATGCACCCCAGCCTTGTCCATGAGAGAATCGATCAGCTCATCCATCTCTTTATTGGTTCGCGAAAAGCTCAATTGCATCGGCATCCATCTCCTTGAAATAACACCGCCGTTGATATCCGGCACGAAGTGATATTGTAGCACAAACGGTTTTATATCCGGCCAAGAAAAGATCGCTCTCCCAGTCGCTCGGCACGGATCAGCAGGCCGCGCAGGCTCGAGCCGGCGTAACGGCAATCGAAGGCTTGGTAGAGCTGGCGGAGCTGACGCTCCAGCTGGTAAAAAGACGCGCGACTCGTCTCGTCCAGGGCATCTTCCACCAGCTCGCAATTGAAGGTGACGCAGTTGAAAGGACGCCTTTCGACATCGAGGCAGCAGCCGGTGGCGGTGAGAAACGGACAGCTGGCGGTAAAGTCCGGCTCCGGTGGTTCCTCCCCCGCCATCAGAAAGCCGAGCAGATTGACCAAGGTCAGATGGTGCCGCCCTTTTTCGCAGCAGGCACCATTGCAGGCGAAGCAGCGACTGGCACCATCGGCCATCTCGAAAAAGCCGTGCATGCGCCGCTGCAGCTGCTGAACCTGCCGCAGATGCTCGCTCAGCCAGCGTCGCTCGTCGTCGGGCAGCTGCCGCAACTCTTCTCTTACCCGGACCACGCAGCGATGCCACAGGTGAAGATCGTCATCAATCGGTTTTGTCATGTTGCACCAGTTAAAAAACCAGCGGCACAACCTCGAAGGTTATGCCGCTGGAGAAAACAAAGGATGGCCGGAGACGCCCGTAAGCCGGGTCTTGTTCCCCGCAGAAGTTACCCGCTGCGGGGCGATGATCATTCATCTAGGAGCGCCGTTGCCGACGCCCTCAAGCAGCCAACCCGGGAGCTTCAGACGGGCCGTCCTCAAGCGCTCCCCTATTTGGCCTTGCTCCGGATGGGGTTTACCTAGCTTCCGACGTCACCGCCGGAACTGGTGAGCTCTTACCTCACCGTTTCACCCTTACCCGCATCGCCCGAAGGCGCTGCAGGCGGTCTGTTTTCTGTGGCACTTTCCCTGGGGTCGCCCCCGGTCCCCGTTAAGGACCATCCTGCCCTGCGGAGCCCGGACTTTCCTCCCGCCCCTTGCGGGGCCGGCGATCACCTGGAGGTCTCCGACCATCCTCTTGCTGAAATCTGTTTTTGTACTCTGCGTACCGGCTCAGGCCAACGGCAGGACAAACAGCAGGCGACCGCAATGCGGACAGCTCTGGATTTCCTTAATGGTGTACAGGCTGTTGAACAGCTGCGGGGGCAGCTGCATGTTGCAGCCGCTGCAAGTGCCATTGCGGGCTTCGACCATGGCCATGCCGCCACGGCGTTCGAACAACAGCTGATAGCGCTTGCGCAGCGGTACCGGAAGCTGCCCGAAGAGTCCGTCGCGCTGACCGGTCTGGCCGGTAGCCTCTTCGTCGTAGCCGGCCAGCACCGAACCGATTTCATCAAGACGCCCGGAAATCTTTTCGCTGAGAGCGGCCAACTCGCCTTCTTTTTCTTTCCGGTCGCTGCTGAGCCCGTCGATCTCGACATCCTTGGCCTCAATGCGATCCTGCAGATCCTTGTTCAGCTTTTTAGCAGTGTCAATTTCCTTGAGTACGGCCACGTATTCCTTCTGGGTCTTGATGGCAGACAGCCGACTTTCGGCCTTTGCCACGTTCTCCTCTTCCTGGCGCAAAGCCGCCGTCAGCTCCTTGCGCTCGGCCTGCAGTTTTTCCACCTCGGCTGTCAGGCTGTCAACCATCGCCTGCACTTTGTCCAGATTCGCGCCAAGATCTGCGCGCTCTTTTCCCAGCTCCTTACGACTGCTTTGGATCCGATGGAGATCCTGGTCGATTCCCTGTAGCTCCTTGAGCAGTTCTACCTTGTCTTGCACCTTGCATCCTCCCGTGTTCGACCCCGAAGGATCGTCTGTTTTGGCTATAAAAAAAGGGAATCAGACCACCCTGAACGGATCTGTTTCCCCTTTTGCTTCGACTACTGTGATATTCATTTTGCGGATTTCAGTTTCGGCTTTCAGGCGGGAAGCCAACTCCTCCACCATCAGCCGTTCAGTGGCGAAATGTCCGGCATCGAGCAGCGCCACCCCCAGACTTTCGGCCGCCCGGGCCTCATGATATTTCACGTCTCCGGTCACCAGCACATCAGCACCCTGGCGAGCCGCTTCGTGGAGCAGCGAAGCTCCGCTCCCGCCGCACACAGCGACCTTGGCCACCTGCCTCGCAGGATCACCGACCAGTCGCAGGGCCGGGGTACCCAAGGATTGCTTGACCTGCCCGGCAAAGGCGCCTAAGGAAACCGGAGCGGCCAGCCGGCCGATACGGCCGAGGCCGATGCCGGGACGGCTGTTGGCCAGCGGGATCAGGTCGTAGGCCACTTCCTCGTAAGGATGGGATTTGTGCATCTTGGCCAGCACCTTTCCAACAAGTTCTTTCGATAGGACGGTTTCCAGGCGAACTTCCCTGGCCGTCTCGACAACCCCCTCGTGGCCCAGAAAAGGATCGGTGCCGGGACCGGCGCGGAAGGTGCCGATACCGGCGGTTTGAAACGAACACTGGTCATAGCGGCCGACCTGGCCCGCTCCCGCTCCGTACATCGCCTCGGCGACCCGATTCTCGTAGCCGGCGGGAACAAACACCACCAGTTTCAACAGGCCACCATCCCCGCCAAGTGACAGAGGCTGCGGGTCGCCGACTCCAAGACGCGCCGCCAGCCAGTCGTTGAGACCGTCGACACCCCGGTCCAGATTGGTGTGAGCCGAGAGCACCGCGATCCCCTCGCGCACGGCACGAAACAGGATACGGCCGGTTTCATCGGCAGGAACAAGGCGTTTAAACGGTCGGAAAATCAGCGGGTGATGGCTGAGAAGGGCTTGGGCACCTGCGGCCAGGGCCGCATCGAGAGTCGCCTCGGTAGGATCAAGACAGACCATGAGGCGCTCCACCGGTGCGGCCGGGTCGCCAACTTGCAGTCCGACATTGTCCCAATCTTCAGCAAGAGAGGGGGGATAAAGCTTGTGGATCAGACCGACCAGGTCCTGGATGCGTATGATGCGTTCCGGTTTCATATTCCGCTGGGTGAGGTTGAAAAAAAAGAGTGCAACCTTGGTTTCGTTGCACTCCTTGAGCTCATAATTTCGGATATATTGAAATGAGTTGTCGCCTCATTTGTCTCCTGCAGTGGTGGGCCCACCAGGATTCGAACCTGGGACCAACCGGTTATGAGCCGGTGGCTCTACCAACTGAGCTATAGGCCCAAAAAAACGAAAATTCAGTTTAAACTTCCAGCTTTAACCTGTCAAGCGATTTTAGGTTTCAACGAAACTCTTGAGTCGCTTGGCCCGGCTCGGGTGACGCAGCTTGCGCAGGGCCTTGGCCTCAATTTGCCGGATCCGCTCGCGAGTGACAGCAAAATCCTGACCCACCTCCTCAAGGGTGTGGTCCGACTTCTCACCAATGCCGAAACGCATACGCAGAACCTTCTCCTCCCGCGGGGTCAGAGTCGACAGCACCCGTGAGGTCTGATCGGTGAGATTCCCCTTGATCACCGCCTCCAGCGGGGAGACGACGCCCTTGTCCTCAATGAAATCACCCAGCGAGGAATCTTCCTCCTCGCCAATGGGAGTTTCGAGGGAAATCGGTTCCTTGGCGATTTTCAGCACCCGGCGCACCTTCTCCAGCGGCAGCTCCATACGCTCGGCAATCTCCTCCGGCGTCGGCTCGCGACCGATCTCCTGGACCAGCTGCCGGCTGGTGCGGATCAGCTTGTTGATGGTCTCGATCATGTGCACCGGAATGCGGATGGTGCGGGCCTGGTCGGCGATGGCGCGGGTGATCGCCTGGCGAATCCACCAGGTGGCGTAGGTGGAGAACTTGTAACCGCGCTGATATTCGAACTTGTCGACCGCCTTCATCAGACCGATGTTGCCTTCCTGAATCAGGTCGAGAAACTGCAGTCCGCGGTTGGTATATTTTTTTGCGATGGAAACAACCAGACGCAGGTTGGCCTCGACCAGTTCGGTTTTGGCCGACTTGGCCCGCCACTCCCCCTTATGAACTTCCTTGAGCGATTCGAGCAGCTCATCGGGAGCAAACCCGGACTCTTCTTCGACCCGCTTGAATTTGCGCTGGGCACTCTTGAGGCGCTTCTCAATCACCAGCAGGGCGTCCATGGGGGCCCCCAGTTCCTCGGAGACCTTGGCAGCGTCGTCTTCGTTTTTACGCATACGGCGCAACAGCCGCTTGATTTCCTTGTGCGGCCGGCCAACCTCTTTTTCGCAGGCCCCAACCTCGGCCATTCCCTTCTTGACCTGCTTGGCCAGCTCCTTGAGCCGGTCGACGATCTTGGCGACCTGAAAATCCTTGAGGCGAATCTGCCGCAGCAGTTCGGTCGTCTCCCCCTTGATCTCCTTGCACTCTTTATCGAGGACTTTCTTATCCTCTTTGGCCAAATCGCCGGACTGCTGTTCCTTTATATCCATGAAGCGAACGTCCAGCTCCCGGATTTGATCAATCAAACCGACCAGACGCAGCCGCTGGTTTTCCTCGGCTTCGCTCCCCTCTTCTTCCTCATAATCCTTGGTGATCTCAGCCACGCCGATCTGGCCCCGCTCGAGCCGTTCACCGAGATTAATGACTTCCTTGAAGGCAATCGGAGTCCGCATGATGACTCGCGCCACCAGGGCATCCCCCTCTTCGATGCGCTTGGCTATTTCCACCTCGCCTTCCCGGGTCAGCAGCGAAACCTGTCCCATCTCACGCAGGTACATGCGAACCGGGTCGCTGGTGCGGCCGAGGGTGCCGGCTGCGAACTCCTCCTCCTCCTCTTCCTCGTCCTCTCCTTCTTCTTCCTCTCCGTCGAGGGTTGCGCCAAAATCACTACCCTTGCGCACGGAAACCTTCTTCTCGGTCTCGACCACTTCGATGTCCATGTCACCAAACATGCTCATGATATCGTCAAGCTGGTCGGACGAGACCATGTCCGCCGGCAACGCGTCATTGATCTCCTCGTAGGTCAGAAAGCCTTTTTCCTTGCCCAGCTCGATCAGCTGCTGGACTTCTTCAACCCTGGTTTTTTTCGACATGCGTTGACATCCCCTCTTGGCTCACGGCTGAGCCGGTGGAAACATTATTACGTACAATACCCG
>JAQYWA010000086.1 GCA_030145265.1 Desulfuromonas sp.
CCGACAATAATATAGACCGGGTTATAGGCCTCGAACATCTTGTACTCGGTCAGCGGCCGGGTGCGAGAGATATTGACGGTGGTCACCTCGACCTCGTAGCCGGCATTATCGAAAAACTCGGTGGCGGCGGTCAGGGTTTCGAGAGTGATGGCGTTGATGACGATCCGCCCTTCGGCAGGCAGGCGGACATCGACCGCTTCAAGGATGTCGAAGAGGTTGCCCCCCGAGCCACCGATGAAGACCCGGTCGGGATCGGGCAGGTCTTCGAAGCAGTCAGGCGCTTCACCGGGAACCAAAGTAACATGGCGGGTATTGAACTTGTTGAGGTTCTGCTTGATGAAGGCCAGGCACTGCTCGTTGCGCTCCATGGCGAAGATACGGCCGTTCGGAAGCAGGTGATCGGCCTCGATACTCACCGAACCGCTGCCGGCGCCGACATCCCAGAGCGTCATATCGTGACGCAGCTTGAGCTTGGCCAGGGTGACCACCCGGACTTCTTCCTTGGTGATGAGCTTCTTGATGGTCGCGAATTCCTCATCGGGGATGCCAAGAGTCGGCACGTATTCGTCGCCGCCCGCCTCGAACTGCTTGATCAGGATCAGCACGTTGAGGGGAGCCGCCTCGATCTTCAGCAGGCCGTGCAGGCCGATATTGCGAATGCGCTCCTCGGCGCTGCCGAGATTTTCGCAGAGGTAGGCGGTGTAGCCGTCGCGACCGCGCTCGATGAGTTCAGCGGCAATGGCAGCCGGGGTGTTGACTTCATCGGTGAGGATAGCGGCCTTGTCGTTAGAAACGATGCGGTCCACCGCCCCCTTGAGGCCGCGGCCGTGGGCCGATACGAAAATGGTGTCGTCCCATGGCTCTTTGATTTTGGCGAAGGCATACTGCACCGAGCCGACGTTGGGGAGAAATTCCAGCTCGTCCTTATCCATGTTGCGCAGCAGGTAGCGGCCGATTCCAAAAAAGAGGGGATCGCCGGAAGCCAGCACCACCGCCATCCCCTTGCGGGCGTTCAGACGCTCGACCATGCCGGACAGGTTGCTGCCGATCACCACTTTCTCGCCGGGAAAATCGGGAAAGAGCTGGAGCTGCCGCTCGCCGCCGAACAGGATACCGGTCTTGCCGATCAGTTCGAGAGAACGACGGCTGAATCCCTCTTGTCCTTCCACCCCGGCGCCGATCACGTATATTTTGTTCATGGTGTCCTTTCCCTCTCCAGTTCCTGAGGCCAGTTACCGAAACGAACTGTTTCGCTGCCACCGTACCCGACCAGCAGCACGGCTATTTCCACTCCCGGCGCCCAGCCGCACAGTTGGGCCAGGGCCCGGTTGGCAACCAGCGCCGTCAGCGGGTGGTCGCTCCCTATTTTTTCAAAAATTTCGCGGGCCGTATTGGCACACTCTATCGTTTTCGCCAGCCCCTCGTCAAGGCCGCCGTTGCGGGCCCAGCGAGCCATCCGTGGCAGGTCGAGACTGGATGAAACGACATGGGTCTGCGGGTGGCCACAGGCGATCTTAACCAGCTTGGCAAACTGGGCCGCCACCACCACCTGGGACACCCCTTTGCGGTGCGAGGCCTGCAGGGCGTAGCCGACGTGATCGCCCATCATGACGAAGGCTTCCTCGGGCAGATCCAAATGCTGCTCGGCTACCGCCTCGCTGCTGCGCCCGGTGGAAAAAACCGCCGCCGGAACCCCGGCCGCCAAGGCCACGTCAAGTGCCACTTCCAGGGTGTCGGTCCAGGCCTGATGGGAAATCGGTCGCACCACCCCGGTGGTGCCAAGAATCGACAACCCGCCGATGATTCCCAGCCGTTCGTTAAGGGTGCGCCGGGCGCGCTGCTCGCCATCGGGGATACTGATGGTGGCTTGCAAATGACGACCTGCCGGCAGTTTTGGAAAGACCGAGGCGATCGCCGCGAGAATCATCCGCCGCGGCACCGGGTTGATCGCCGGCTCGCCGACCGCCACCGCCAGTCCCGGCTTGGTCACCCTGCCGATACCCGTGCCGCCGACAATGGCGATGGCCGGCTGCCAGATTGCCGCCGGCACCCAGGCCAGCTCGGCGTGAACCTCGACGCCGTGGGTGACGTCGGGATCGTCGCCGGCATCCTTGACTACGAAACAGTGCGCCTGCTCGCCGTCAAAGTCTTGCCCACCCAGGGCCAAGCTGACGGTAAACCCGGCCGGCAGCGCCAGCTCCACCATCTCCACCGATTGCTGGTCGCGGAGCATGCGGGCCGCGCCCAAAGCAGCGGCGGCGGCGCAGGCGCCGGTGGTATAACCGTGGCGGAGTGTGCGACCCATGCTTAATCCTGCTCGCAGGCGAGAATCATCAGGGCGTTGAGGATGGCGGCGGCAATCGCCGAGCCCCCCTTGCGCCCCCGACAGGTGATGAAGGGGAGTCCGGAGGCCAGCAGCGCCTCCTTGGATTCCACGGCGCCGACGAAACCGACCGGAACCCCGACGATCAAAGCCGGCTCAAGCTGGCCGGACCGCACCAGATTGAGCAGTTCGAACAGGGCGGTCGGCGCGTTGCCGATCAGAAAAATCCGGCAACCCTCCGCTACCCCCTTGCGGGTGGCTATGATCGAGCGGGTCACCCCGGCGGATCGAGCCTGCGCCGCCACTTCGGCATCGGCCACATGGCAATGAATGACGGAGCCGAAGGCGGCCAGCCGGGCCTTGTTGACCCCCGCCTTGACCATGTTGGTATCGCTGAGCACCGGTGCACCGCTGCGCAGGGCAGCGATTCCCGCCGCCACCGCGCCCGGCGCAAAGCAGGTGGAACCGGCGAATTCGAAGTCGGCGGTGGTGTGGATAATCCGGCGCACCACCGGCCACTGACTGGCATCGTAGTCATGCGGCCCGACCTCGGCGTCGATAATCTCAAAGCTTCGGCGCTCGATCTCCAGCGGATCAAGAATAACCGCGGAGCCGGTCATGGCAGTCTCCCCCGGATGCCCCGTCACTGCTGCCAGCCCGCTTCCTGCAAAGTCGCGTCGATGCGTTCGCAGACGATTTCAGCCAGCTTGCGATGCACGCCGAGCGGCTTGCCCAACACCATCTCCAGGCCGGGATGGCGCTTCGCCGCCGCTTCAATCTCCTCGGGCAGATCCTCGAGCACATGGGCGCCGGCGTATAAAAAGTAAGGATAGAGCAGGATGCGCGTCGCCCCTTTCGCGACGCAGGCGTCGATCCCCTTCTGGATGTTGGGGGCGTGCTGCTCACGAAACGACACCTCAATGATCGAACAACCGGTTTCGGCCTTGACCATCTCGGCAATATCATACAGGGCGTTATTGGCCTCGGCCACCCGGGACCCGTGCCCCATCAACAGAATTGCGGTTTTCATCGGTACACTCCTTTATGACGAATTCTAACTTGTTAACTTTCGTGTGCTGCGCGCTTTTTTAAGAATCTTAAAACCGCCTCTCGCCCGCTCCCTGCAGTCGCTCGAGCCCACAGAGAGCACAGAGAGAATCTTTTAAATGCATTTCTCTGCGTCCTCTGCGGGCTCGAGTGAACGTAGTGAACGGGCGCGAGATAGGTTTTCGTGTCAGCGCAGGCGCGCCAGCAACTCCGCCCGCGAGCGGGGCGGCTGGTCGCCAGTGACGGCCCCCTTGCGATGCAATTCGGCAAACACCTCGTAGACCCAGGGGAGCTCCAACCCCAGAGATGGAAAGCTGCGGCCGACCGCCTGGTAATCGCTGGCCGCGCCGTGAAAAGCCAGCGCCCCCTCTTGCAGCACGCAGATGTCGTCGGCCCAGGCAAAGGCGAAATCGACATCGTGGGTAGCGAGGATGACGGTGATGCCCCTATCGTGCAGGGCGTCGAGCAGGGTCAGCAGCTCGGCGGCCATGGGCGGGTCGAGTCCGGCGGTCGGTTCGTCGAGGATCAGCACCTTGGGATCCATAGCCAGCACCCCGGCGATGCAGGCTCGCTTTTTCTCGCCGTAGCTGAGAGCATGGGTGGGCCGCTCGGCCAGTTCCGACAATCCCACTGCGGCCAGCGCCGCTTCGACCCGACTGCGTACTTCGGCCCGGGACAAGCCAAGGTTGACCGGCCCGAAGGAGATATCCTCGCGGATGCTGGCCGAAAAGAGCTGCGCGTCGGGATCTTGAAACACCACCCCGACGCTGCGCCGCAGTTGGCGCAGGCTGGCCCGATCGTAACCGACCGGCGCGCCGGCAAAATGCACCTCGCCCCGCCCCGGCTTTTCGATGCCGTTGAGCAGGGCAAAGAGGGTCGACTTGCCGGCGCCGTTGCGACCGAGCAGGGCCGTGCGTCGCCCACGGGCAAAGCCGAGAGAGAGCGACTGCAGCGCACGGGTGCCGTCGGGGTAACTGAATTCAACATTTCTGACTTCAAGAACTGGGGGCATCATCTCCCTGACAATCTGAAAAGCATCTCTCGCCCGCTCCTTGCAGTCGCTCGAGCACGCAGAGTACAACAGAGAAAATCTTTTTTTGCTTTACTCTGCGATCTCTGTGGGCTCGAGAGAGCGCAGCGAACGGGCGCGATGCCTGTTTCTAAAAATTGTTGCTCGCTTAAACCAACAAGGATAAAGCCAGCAAGCCCCCGCCGACGACAGCCGCCAGCAGCAGGTTGCGTGTTGAGCGGGGATAGTCCCGCTCCAGCCAGCGCAAGTCGTCTTCATAACCGCGGCAGACCAGCGAACGATGCAGCAGCTGCGAACGGTGGTGCGCCCGCAGGTAAAGGTTGGCCCCCAGGGTCGCCAACGAACGGAAGCCGTTGCCGGTCGTGGCGTAGCCGAGGCGGGACGCCTGGGCCACCCGCATCTCCCGGGCGATCTGCAGAAACACGAAAACTTGACGGTAAGCCAGCACCATCAGTTCGAGCATCAGGGCCGGCACCCGCAACCGCCGCAGCAGACCGATGATTTCGGTCATCGGCGTGGTCAGGGCAAGAAAATAGAGCGCGGCCACCGCCCCGAGGGAACGGACCAGTACCAGAGAGGCTTGTACCAGTCCCGTTTCGCTAAGAAAGACCGATAGCCCTATCCCCGGCAGAGTACCCAGCGGAATGTCGCCACCGCCGAAGGAAACCACCAGGCTCGCCACTCCCGCCAGCAAAAAGCCAGCCGGCAGCAGCAACAGACGCAGATAGGTCAGCAGCGGAATCCGGGCGCCGCCGACGGTCAGCGCCGCCATACATGCGAACACCACCCCAGCGGCCAGTGGTGATCGGGCCGCCAGCGCAGCGGCCAAAGCCAATCCGGACAGCAGTCCCTTTTCGGCCGGGTTTAGATAGCGCCAGCGGTTGCCGTAGGCGTAGGCATCAAGCAGCACCGGAAGCCCCATGCCAGCGCGCCCGCTCCCGCTTGACGCCGACATAGTAGCCGATAAAACCGGCCCCGAGAACTGCCTGCAGGGCAAACAGCAGGCTTTCGATCTCGCCGCTCGGCGGCTCCATCAGGGGCGAGGCCCATGGCTGGTAATCCGGAGCCAGCTGCCGGATCACCCCTTCGGCCTGTCCGTCGGCGCCGGAAAAAATCTCCGCCGGTTCCTCCCCGGGTCCGGCCTCAGGAGCCCGCACGGTCAATAGGGGATAAGCGATCAGTACGATCACCGCGAGGAGCATCAGCGCATTCTGCCATCGTTTACTCATGGTCGGGCTCCTTCCCGGGCCAGCGGCAACCCCAAGTCATGAAGTTCCCGGGAACTGTGCTTGACCAGCACATTGAAAATCAGCACAGTCAACAGCCCTTCGCTGACCGCCAAGGGGATCTGGGTCACAGCGAAGATGCCGGCGAACTTGGCCAGCGCCGCGACAAAACCGCCAACCGGGTCGGGAAATGCCAGCGCCAGTTGCACCGAAGTGGTGAGGTAGGTCGCCAGATCGGCCAGAGTGGCAGCGAAAAACAGGGTCGGCCCCTGCGGAAGTCGAATCAGCCGGCCCGCCCGGAACAGACCGTAGGCGACCAAGGGGCCGACGATCCCCATGGAGAAGATATTAGCACCCAGGGTGGTCAAGCCGCCGTGGGCCAACAGCAGCGCCTGAAACAGCAGCACGATGGCGGCAATCGGCGCCATCGCCAACGGGCCAAACAGCACCGCGCCAAGCCCGGTGCCGGTGGGGTGGGAACAGCTGCCGGTCACCGAGGGGAGCTTGAGGGCCGAAAGGACGAAGGTGAAGGCTGCGGAAACCCCGAGCAACATCTTCAGTTCCGGATTTTCCCGAACTTTTTTCTTAATGGCGCGTAGCCCCAGAGCCACGAAGGGAAGCGATACGGCCCCCCAGGCCAAAGCATGTTCAGCCGGCAGAAAACCTTCCATGATGTGCATGTCCATCCTCCTTTAATGTGGAAACCTCGTTCCAAAGAAAACCCCCGACCACAGAGCCGGGGGAAGGATAGACGACACCCTCCAACCCCCTTTGCCTTCGGTGGTTGTTCTGGGTGAGCACCCGGCCGATCCGGGCGGTCACCCACATTTTCAGGCAGGCTTTCTGGCTCCGGGATCATCCTTCCCTCTCCCCTTCCCGCACGGTTTGAGTACCGTACAGTGGGCTTGCGAGAGGTCAGTCCCCCGTTACAGCGGCGGGTCCGCGGGAGAATTCCACTCCACTTTCCTGCACCTGAAAATGTTTGTTTTGCGGTAGGGGCGCTGCTTGCCGCGCCCTTGGTTTCAACATACGCAAAATCGGGCGCAGCAAGCAGCGCCCCTACGTCAGATTTTATCGCCCTTAAGATCAGCCTTGAAAAGCTGGCCGGCGCCGCGCGAGGCGCAGAAATCGCCGCACATGGTGCAGGTCGCTTCGTCCTCGGGAGTGCGACTGGCGCGAATCGCTTTGGCATCCTCGGGAAAGAGCGCCAGTTCGAACTGCTTTTCCCAGTCGAGGTCGCGGCGGCACTTGCTCATCTTCTTGTCACGCTCGCGACCACGTTCGGGGTACTTGTTCATGTCGCCGATGTAAGCGGCGACCTTGGCTGCCTTGACGCCGTCGACCACGTCCTGCTCGTTGGGCAGGGCCAGGTGCTCGGCGGGAGTGATATAGCAGATCAGGTCGGCCCCGTAACGGCTCGACTGGGCGCTGCCGATGGCGGCGCTGATGTGATCGTAGCCGGGCACCACGTCGGTGGCAATGGGTCCGAGCATGTAGTATGGGGCATCGTTGCTCATGCGCTTTTGCAGGCGGATGTTGGTTTCGATCTCGTCCAGCGGCATGTGCCCCGGTCCCTCGACCAGCATTTGGCAGCCCATCTCCTGGCCCAGTTCGGCCAGCTCGCAGTTGATCAGCAGCTCCTGGACCATGGCCCGGTCGTGGGAGTCGTGGATGGCACCGGCGCGCAGACCGTTGCCCAGCGACAGGACGGTATCGTACTTCTTAAGGATGGAGACAACCCGATCGAATTTCTCGTAGAGCGGATTCTCTTTGCCGTTGGCCATCATCCAGGCGACCATGGAGACGCCCCCCTTGGAAACCAGCCCGCCGTAGCGATAGCCCTGCTTGCGCAGCCGCTCGATGGTGTAGAGGTTGATGCCGCAGTGCACCGCCATGAAAGCCATGCCGTCTTCGCACTGCTTCTCGATGATATCGAAGAGCATTTCCTCGTCGAGCTTGTTGGGGTCGCCGTATTTACGGGCCGCTTCGCAGAAGGCCTGGTAAAGAGGAACGTTGCCGACGGGGAGGTCGACGGCGCCGATGACTTCGCGGCGAACCCGGTCGAGATCGCCGCCGACGGAGAGTTCCATCAGGGTATCGGCACCGGCGGTTTGGGCGGCCTGGGCCTTACGGATTTCGGCGTCGTAGTCGACGATGTCGCTGGAGGTGCCAATGGAGGCGTTGACCTTGGTGCGCAGCCCCTTGCCGATACC
>JAQYWA010000087.1 GCA_030145265.1 Desulfuromonas sp.
AGGAACGTGCTCTTGCCCGAACCGGAAGGCCCCATCACCCCCAGGAAGGTCCCCTCTTCGATGCTCAAGTCGATACCTCCGAGGGCTTCAACGCGCCCGGCCCGGCTGTCGTAATATTTGGTCAATCCACTGATTTCGATAAATGCCATGATCATTCCTGTTGAAAAATCGATCAACGCTAAAGGGTGCGCAACGCTTCGGTCGGGTCGAGTCGGCTTGCATGCAAGGCGGGATAAAACGACGCCAGGGTTCCCACGACCACGGCCAGCAGGATGGAGCCCCCGGCCAGCAGCGGATCCCACACCAAAGAGACCTGTTCTTCGGCCAACACCGGCAGCATCAGGCGGGTTGCCAGCATGCCGCTCAAGAAACCGAGGACGCCGGCCAGCAGGCTGACCCAGAAGGCTTCAGTCAGGATCAGGCTGACCACGTGTCCGCGGCGAAAACCGAGAGCCCGAAATATGCCGATTTCGCGGGTTCGTTCATTGACCGAGCCCATCATGGTGACAAACACCACCAGGGCGCCGATCAGGATCACCACGCCCGCCACCCCGAGGGCAAAGGCCTGGAACTGCTCGATGGCATGCATCCGGCTCTTGACCACCTGCTGAATGGCACCGACCTTGACATCGGGGAGCACCGCGGAAATCTGGTTGACCATGTCATCGACCGGACAGTCCCCGCACAGGGCGGCCACCTCGACCAGCGAAACCAGCCCCGGCTTGCCGAGCAGGGCTTGAGCCGTCGGCAGCGAAGCGATCAGCAGATCGTCATCCTGGGAGCCGGTTTCCTGCAAGGTCCCGGTAAGAACAAAAACTTTTCCCGCGATCTCGACACTCTCCCCCATGACCAGTCCCAGCCGGCGGGCAACGGCGCTGCCGGCGACCAGTTCGTACTCGGCGGCCAGGGGCCGTCCATCGACGCTCCACCAACGCTTGAGGTGAAATTCCCGGTCTGCAGCAACGCCCATCAGTATCACCCGCTCGCCCTTCACCTGCACCGCCCCGAGAATCTTGGGGGCCACGGCAGCGATATTGCGGCGATTCGGAATCGTGAGAATCCGATCCAGATCCGCCTCGCGGATTTCCCGGGGATCGACCGTCACGCCGCCGAGGGTAATGCCGCCATACGACAGGGACAACTCGTCGGTCTTGGGCGTGATCAGAATATTGGCGCCGAAGTTCTCCATTTTATGCCGGGCTTCGGCCGTCATCGCTTTGGAAAGCGACAGCATGGTCACCACGGTGGCAATGCCAATCAGCAGACCGATCACCAGAAAGGCCAGGCGTGACTTGCGCCGACGCAGGTTATTGAAGGCGATAGTGCTGAGTTTCATGGGAGATCAAAATCCTTCGAAATAACGGGCACCGAGCATCAGGTCCTGCTCGCTGATCAGGAGGTTCCCGTTGGCTACTTTGCGGGCCAGGGGCGCCGGGTTGCAGCCACCCTTAACTTCGTTGATGCGATCGGAACTGAAGCGCTGCCCGCAGTTGACGCAGATCATCTCGTCCCCTTCCTGCCGATAGCCTTTCTTTTCCCGGTAGCAGACGTCGCAGGCATCGAAGGCGGCCCGCAGCACGCCGTCATGGCTTTTCAGCACGAAAAAGTCGATCCCGGCTTCCCCCTGCTGATAACTGAAAAAATGGGCGTTACCGTCATCGATCTGCCCGACAGGAATCGATACCTGCCCGGAAACTGCCTTAACCAGGGGATATTTCCCATCGGTTGTGCCGGCAAATTTCCAACCGACCATGGCGATGCCAACGATCAGCAGGACGGCAATAACCAGCAGGGGAGCAACGCTTTTTTTCTTCTCCGCCTCAAACTGGGCGCGTTTCTGTTCACGATCAGACATCCGATACCTCTGCATCTTGATACGTTGCTAATATTTGCTGAACTCAGTGGTGACCTATCCGCAGCATGAGCCTCCACAACCACTTTTGGTGACGGGCTTAGCGGCAGGACAGCGAACTTCACCAGCAACTGGAGCCGCCAATCCTACCGAATCAGCCACGACCGGATAACCGGCACGGCCAATTCGATCGGCGATGGTCGCCGCATCGGTCCGGGCGCCATCATAAGAAACCCTGGTCCGGCCGGTAGCCAGGTCGACCTCGACTCCAGCGATGCCGGCAAGAGGAGACAGGACCCCCTTGATTTTTTCGATGCATGCCCCACAGGTGAGATTGCCGACCTGCAGCACGACCGAGGAATCCCCCTTGACCGCAGAATCGGTGAAAGCGAAAGCACCGACGAAAAGAACCAGAACCCCGATGACCACCAGCAACAAACCTTGACGACTCATAATGGATAAATCTCCTTGTAGTAAATAGATGAGCCTTTTTAAGTCATGCCCAGGACCTTGTACAGGAGGCAACAAGTGAGCAGGCTTGTTCCCTTCTCGGATAAGTTCACGAGCCGTGCCATATCGCCAATAGCCCAATTTCACACATAAAAAAACCGGGAACCGCTGATTAAGCAGTTCCCGGCTGTAACATATCCTGCGCTCCGGTAGAATACTTTTCAGTTACCTGCGGACTCTGTCGCTTTCTCCGTCAGAGCTTTAGCGATCTCAGCCGGCATTTTAGGACGGCCTCTTTCGTTAAGCGCAGTACCGATGATTTTGGCCTTCACGATCAAAGCCTTATCCGCTTCACGGTAGATATCTTGAATAAAAGCAAACCGCAGGGGAGTTAATTTTTCCAACCGGGTGCCGATCCAGAACCGGTCGGAACTGACCAGGGGGGCCTTGTAATCAAGTTCGGCTCTGATCACAACCAGATTGATCTTCTGCCTGGCCAATTCGGCGAAATCAACGCCCAGGGCCTTGATGAATTCATGTCGAGCATGTTCGAGGTAGTTCTGGTAAACAGAATTGTTGACAACCCCCTGCATATCACACTCGTAATCCCGCACCTGAAATTCAAGGCGCGCATCATAATCGATCATTGAATGGATCTCCTTTTAACTGTTCATCCGTTAACGGCAAGGGCTCCGCTGGCTTGCCGTGGCACACGACTCGTATAAAAAAAATGGGCTATACACCCTGTACAAAATGTAAATACACCATTATTTTCGGTTTTCAAACACTGAATACAGCTACTTGCAAACATTTTAATGTCAACTAATTATTGACAATTAATATAAGCATGTATATTTTCCTCATACATTCACCCCCCACCGGACTCTCTTCCGTGATTCATTTTAGATATTTCTTTCGAATAAAAACAAGTAATTATGAAAATTAAACAAACAAAACCCAATCATGGTATACTCTTCGCTATATATACAAAGACAAAGCAAGGCACACAGATCAAATAGAAGGAGCAGCCATGAAAAACTCTCTTCAATCAACCATCATCCTGCTCATCGCTTCAGCTTCCCCAGCCCTTGCTTCCAATGGCGCAGACAGCTCCGGGTTCAGCATCATGACCATCCTCTTCCTCTGCTTTTTCGGTCTGATCATCGCCACCCAGTTGCTCCCCGGCCTGTTCCTCTTCATCACCGGAATCAAAAGCCTGTTCGGCAAGCGCTCCAGTCAGGCCACCCCAAAGCGCTAAAAAAAGATAGATCCAAATAATCCGATTGACAAAGAAATCATTCTGACCCCATAGAACCCACAAGGAGAACATCATGAAATTCACCACCAAAATCGCAACTGCCACCGCAACCCTGATGACCATTGCCAGCTCCGCTTTCGCCAGTGGCGGCCGGGTTGACCACAGCGGAATCGTAGTCTGGGTGTTCCTCGGCTTCTGCGGCATGATCGTCGCCGCCCAGTTGATTCCCGCCCTGCTGGGGATGCTCGGCATCGTCAAAGGTGTGATGGCTCCGCGCGAAGACGCCGCCCAGGAAACCAGCAAATAAGCAGACAAAACGCCCAATAAATTGACGCAAAAAAGCCGGAGCCGCTGCTTCGGCTTTTTTGCGTCTGCCTGTGCAAACGTCTCAGGGGTAAACCCGGGCCAGAAATTCGGCCACGCAGGCCGGCTTGGCTACTCCCTCTATCTCCACGGTAATCCGGTACATGATCTGCACCGCGACACCCATTTTCTCCGCACTGTCGAGCACCATCCGGGCCCGGATGCGGGAACCGACCAACACGGGAGACGGGAAACGAACCTTGTTGGTGCCGTAATTCACCCGCATTTTCATCCCCGGGTAATTCTTCTGAAAAAAATCGGGATGATTGCTCTCGGTTAGATACGGCAACAGAGCCAGGGTCAGGTAACCATGGGCAATGGTCGCCCCGTAGGGCGACTCTTTAGCTGCCCGATCCGGATCGGTATGAATCCACTGGACATCCCCGGTCACCTCGGCAAAACGGTCGATCCGCTCCTGGGTGATGGTCAGCCAGGGACCGACATGGATCTCGCTGCCCAGTTGCGGCTGCAAATAATTCATCAAAGATTCAGCAGACATAAATCCTCCTCGATGCAAATGAAGTGCTTCGCAGTTTATTCAAGAAGCACACAGCAAGTCAACCTGAAGAACAGGGCTTTGCGCGTACGCCAAAGTCCGCCCCAAGGCCCTCCCCGCCATCAGGCACCAGCAAAAAAACACCACAAATCAATCAATTGCAACTTTTTAATTCAAATATTCACAGCTTTTTATTGTGGCATCCAGATGACACTTTCTGATTTAATGAGGACGGATCGTATGCATTGCGCCCTGATGCCGAGTTCCACACTTAACAAATTACGACGCGAACGGCACCAAACACTACATTAGCACCAAGGTATAGCCTAATATGCTGCCAAAGACTGCCATCTACAGAACCGGGCTCTACCTTTGCGTGGCCCTCTCGGGTTTCAGCGCCCTGATCTATGAACTCCTCTGGACCAAGCAGCTGTCCCTGGTGTTCGGCACCAACATGGCCGCAGTCAGCACGGTCGCATCTGCGTTCATGGCAGGCCTGGCCCTCGGCAGCTTTCTCTTCGGACGGATCGCCGACCGCTCCTCCAACCTGCCCCGGCTCTACGCCGGTCTCGAATTTGCCATACTCATCTGTGCCCTCGGCTTTATCCCGACGCTCCACCTCGTAGAAACGGTCTACGTTTTTCTCTGCCAGACCTTTCCCGACGCCCCCGCGACCACGACCTCGCTGCGCTGCCTGCTTGCCGGCCTGATTCTGCTTCCCTCGACCACCTGCATGGGGGGCACCCTGCCAATCATCTGCCGCTACTTCGCCGATGATGATATTAGCGTTGCCGCTGGCCGATTTTACGCCATCAATACTTTCGGCGCAGTGACCGGATGGCTGTCCGCCGGCTTTCTGCTCATACCGACTCTCGGGCTGTCCGACACCGGATGGCTGGCCATGGCGATATCGCTTGTCATCGCCGGCTGTTTTTTTCAGGCCTCCCGCAGGATCAAACGACAGCGGACGACGAGCATCGCCGCCCCGACAGCCGCCCCACCCCTGCCGCCCAAACAGCGCGCCCTCCTGCTCGGCACCGTGGCCGTACTCGGCGCCCTCGCGCTCGGCTACGAAATGCTCTGGACTCGAACTTTCATTCTGTTCATGGGAACGACAAGCTTTGCCTTCTCCGGCATCCTCGGCATTTATCTAACCGGACTGGCCCTGGGCGGCACCCTCTACGCCCGCCGCCTGCACCGGGTGCCCAATCGCAAGCAACTCCTGTTCTGGCTGACCGCGCTCCTGTCAATCACCATGCTAGCCGCGGTGCCGCTCTACGACCAGCTCCCTTACCTGTTTCAATACGCACACGAACTGGCGCACGGCAGCTGGGTCCTGTTATCCCTGGCCTCGCTGTGCATCCTGGCCCTCGTCATCCTGCCGCCTGCCATTTTCTCGGGGGCCTGTATTCCCACCGCCGTCGGACTGCTGGCCCCAACGCGAGCCCATACCGCGCAAGGGATCGGCACCATCCTGCTGAATAATACCCTTGGCGCGATGATCGGTGGACTGACCGCAGGCTTCCTGCTGGTCCCCCAGTTCGGCCTGCAGGGGAGCTTTCGCCTGCTGGCCGCCATCAACCTGCTGCTGGCATTCGTTCTGGCCGCCTGGCTGTGGCAGAGAAAACGCAATTCCTGGCCCGTTCCGGCCGCGCTTCTGGCCGGAGCACTCCTCACCTTCATTCCTTACCCCTGGAACCAGATCCTGCTCAACAGCGGCGTCTATTACTATGCACCGATGATCTCGCAGGTCGGCGGGCTGGATGAATACCTCTCGGGGAACACCCTGGTCGCGGTTGAAGAAGGCAAGGACGCGACGGTCGCGGTCATGGATTTTGAGCAGCGGATCCGCTACTTCAAGGTTAACGGCAAGACCGACGGCAGCATCGGTAGCGACATGAGCACCCAGGTTCTGGTCGGACAACTGCCGATGCTGCTCCATCCTGAACCGAAAAACACCCTGGTGATCGGTCTCGGAACCGGCGTCACCGTGCAGGCCGCGGCCAGCCATCCGCAAACCAGGATCGACTGTGTGGAGATTTCCGAAGAAGTGGTGAAAGCCGCCGAGCAGTTCACCGCCGTCAACGGCGACGTCCTCAAACGTCCCGAAGTCCATCTGGCCATCCAGGATGCCCGTCACTGGCTGCTGACCCGCAGCGACCGCTACGACGTGATTATCTCGGAGCCGTCCAATCCCTGGCAGACCGGAAACGCCAACCTGTTCACGGCCGATTTCTACGCCATGGCCGCCTCGCACCTCAACTCCGACGGCCTGTTCTGCCAATGGCTCCCCCTGTACGATCTGCCGATGGATAAAATCCAGGTCGCCGTAAGAACCTTCCTGCACACCTTCCCGGACGCCACCGCCTTTTTGAACAATACCGACTTTATTCTGCTCGGGTCGAAAACACCGCAGGCCTTCGACGTGAAGCGGATGCGCCAGACCATGGCTCATCCCGAGATCAGGGCATCGCTGGCCCCATACGGTCTGGCCACCCCCTTTACCCTGCTGGCCCGCACCTATTTTGCTGACAGCTCATTTCTGCAGGCACTTTCGACCGGGGCTCCCCTCAACAGCGATGACCACCCGATCCTTGAATACACACCGCAGCTGGGCTACTCGACCACCCTGTTCCCGGAAAACTTCAGTAGCCTGATGCAGGTCCGCAGCTATGCCGGGCCGCAGGTTCCGCCGCTCGAACAACCGATGATCCCCAAAACCGAAATTTCACGGATGCTGCGGGAAATGGCCCGTGAACTCTACCGGGCCGGTCACGGGCCGGAAGCCGATGTGCTTCTGCAGAAGGCCAGCCACCTCCAGCCCAACCATTCGTAGCCCTACCCCGCCACCAACTTGTCGGCCAGCTGTTCAGCCGCCTCCAGAACATCCTGCCTCGAATCAACATCCCCGCGCTTATATACATCGATCACCCGCAGCGGATGGGTTTCGGCAAAACCGGTCCATTTAAAGATTTCCCGATAACGCGGCAAAATGTCGGCAAACAAGGCCGGATCGCGGTGGCCCTGAGTCAGGATGAAAACCAGCGGCTTGCGGGCAGGAAAACGACTCGGATGCTCCAGGGCGACATAGCCGGGGAGCAGAAAGGAATAGCTGCGATCGATGAACCCCTTGAGCTGGGCCGAGACGTCGGTGTAGTAAACCGGCGAGGCCATCACCACCAGGTCGGCCTCAAACACCGCATCCAGAACCGGCGTCAGGTCATCCTTCAATACGCAGCGCTCATCGCTGGTCTTGCAGGCATCACAGGCTTGGCAGCCGCGGAACGTCAGATCATTAAGGTAATAACTCCGGATGCTGGCGCCGTGCTGCTCGGCCCGCTGCAGAAAATGGCGGGCGACGGTGGCGCTGTTCCCCTGCTTGCGGGGGCTGCCGAAAAGACAGACGATGTTCATC
>JAQYWA010000088.1 GCA_030145265.1 Desulfuromonas sp.
GAGTATAGTGCGGCCATGACTGCGGCTCTCAAACTCGACCATCTGACCAAAAGCTACGGCGGCCCAGCCGTGGTCGACGACCTCTCCCTGACCATCGAGCCGGGCGAGATCCTCGGCCTGCTCGGTCCCAACGGCGCCGGCAAGAGCACCACCATCAACATGGTGGCGGGAGTCACCCGCATCGAACAGGGGGCCATCGAGGTCTTCGGCTACGACAACCGCCGGGACTACCGCATCACCAGACGCCTGACCGGGGTCATGCATCAGGAAATCGTCACCGACAACTTCTTCACCATCGACCGGGCTTTGAAAATTCACTCCGGCTATTACGGGGTCGGTGACGATCGCCGCTGGCGGGACACCCTGGTCGACCGCCTCGACCTTGGGCCCCACCTGCACAAATCAATGAACAAGCTCTCCGGCGGCCTCAAGCGCCGGTTCATGGTCGCCAAGGCGCTGATCCACAAGCCGCGCTTGCTGATCCTTGACGAACCGACCGCCGGCGTCGATGTTGAACTGCGTCGCAGTCTGTGGGATTTCATTCGAGAGATCAACCGCGCCGGGACAACCATACTGCTGACCACCCACTACCTCGAAGAGGCCGAACAGATGTGCAACCGCATCGCGATCATGGGGCAGGGACGCCTGATCGCTCTGGAAACCACCTCCGCGCTTCTCGCTCACATCGCCAGCCGCCAGTGGCGCCTGCATCTTTCCGTCCCCCTGGCCGAACAGCCAAAGGCTTTGGACGACCTGAACGCCAAGCTGGAAGAAGGTGGGGCGTTCCTCTGTCTGACCCTGACCGACCAGCACCGGCCGGCGGATCTGCTGACTCGCCTGCAACAGCTCGGCATCGGCTTTACCGACCTGGAAACCAGCAAGGCCGGCCTGGAAGAGGTTTTCATCGAACTCACCGGGATGAACCAGCGACCGGAAGCGGCCCATGCAACCACATCCCGTTGACCCGCATTTTACTGGCCGCTGGCTACCATTTTATACCCTGTTCAAAAAAGAGGTCCTGCGGTTCTTCCGCGTTTCGATCCAGACCCTGCTGACGCCGATCATCACCGCATCCCTGTATCTGTTCGTCTTCGGTGCCACTCTCGGCGAGCGTATTTCGCTGCTGGAGGATTTCAGCTACGCTCAGTTCGTCATCCCCGGCCTGATTCTCATGGGGGTGATTTCCAACTCTTTCGCCAACACCTCGTCATCCCTGTTCATGTCCCGCTATCTCGGCAACATCGTCGACCTGCTGGTCACGCCAATCAGTCCACCGCAGTTCATACTCGCCTACACCCTGGCAGCCATGCTGCGGGGGCTGCTGGTCGGTCTGGCCGTCACCCTCATTTCCACCGGATTCGCCACGCTCCCCGTTACCAACCCGTTACTGGCGTTACTCATGGCCTGCCTGGCCAGCGTCCTGTTCGCCCAGTTCGGTCTGATCGCCGCCATCTACGCCAACTCTTTCGACGCCCTGTCGATGTACAACAACTTCGTCATCCTGCCCCTCATCTACCTCGGCGGCGTTTTTTACCCGATCGCCATCCTCCCGCCATTCTGGGCTCGCCTCTCCTACGCCAACCCGCTTTTCTACCTCATCGACGGTTTTCGCCACGCGCTGCTCGGGGTCGGCGAAATTCCGTTGCCACTCTCCCTGGGGATCACCGCAGTTCTGGCTGGCGCCCTGTTCTGCTGGGCCTTTCTGCTAATCAGTCGGGGCTACAAGTTGATGAGTTGAGGTAGAATTGTGCGGAACTTAGGCGGAAAAGAGCTGAACAAAAATCTCAAACAGCTTGCGGTCAAGATCCGAGGTAAAGTGTTTGTGCATGATCTTGAAAGCATTGAAGGTCGAGTGGCGGTTGTGGTAGGGGCGGTCGGCCGTCAGGGCTTCGTAGACGTCGGCCAAGCGGCAGATTCTCGCATAGGGGTGGATGTCGTTCTCCTTGAGTCCCAACGGGTAACCCATACCGTCGTCCCGTTCGTGGTGCTGACCGGTGATGATCTTGGCTTCGTCAGTGAGCAATCCGCTGTCAGCGAGCATAATCCTACCGTCATCCGGGTGCCGGTTGACGATCTGTCGCTCTTCCGGGGTCAGGGCCCCAGACTTGTTGAGAATTTCAATGGGAATCCGGCATTTGCCCAGATCATGGAGGAAAAAACCGGGGCCCAGGCTTTCCATTTTTTTCATTGAACCGGTGCCGTAGAAGATCTTGGCTAGGGCGACGCCGTAGATCCCCACATTGGTGCAGTGAGTATAGGTGGAATGATCATAGGCGGTCATGTGAATCAGGTGCTTGGTCGCGCGGTCATCGTGCATGATCAGGCTGATGGTGGGGAGAATGACTTCATGGGCCTTGCGGACGAACGGAGCGCGCGGCTCTTCGAAAGCCCAGCGAAGAATCTCCCGACACGAGGCGTGAACGGCCAGAGCCTTTTTCTCCGAACTCGTGTTCGGATCCCGCACCACCTCGATCAGGGCATTCTTCATAAAATCGAAATAAACCGAGCTGTCATCGTATTGAATGTAAAGATAATACAAGCCCTTAGCCAGCAACCGGTCTCGGGTCGACCGATCCAATGGCAGGTTTTTCTGGGAAAACAGTACAAAGCCGCTCTGCCCGGTTTTGCGATACAGATCACAGGGGGCAAAACGTTCAGGATCGATACAGCGCAGGTCGACCGGAAACCACCCCCCCTCGGGAGCCGGAGGCAACGACACCTTGTTCTCTATTTTTTGAACTTGCTCCATTACCTGCTTTTTCGCTTAAATTGCCTGTTTATACGAATTTCACGAAACCACTGCCACAGTTTTTGATCATATCGTAGCTTTACTAAAAAAATCCACTCGACACTTGTCTGTCGTCACGTTTTCATAAAAAAAATCGACACTCGCTTATGCGAATGCCGATCTATTCCTGTCCGTTGCCGCAGAGGATTTAAACGTCAACAACTTGGTGCAAAATCGAGGTTTCCACTTCACGGCCTTCCTTCTGGGCCATGCTCTGTATGAGCAACTGGCCGCCGTAAGCCGCAGTTTTGGTGACCAGACTCTCCGCCTGACCTCCCTGGCGATTTTTGAATGCTTCGATAATTTTTCTGTGTTCCTGCACCGATATTTCCATGCGCCCCGGCAGCGACAACGACGCCATTCGCAGTCGGTTGAATTTCAATAACAGTTGGCTGATCAGTTCAAGCAGTTTATCGTTGCCTGCCGCGCGAATGAAGCATTCGTGGAAATCGTTGTGAACCCGAAAAAAACTCTTCACGTCTCCTTCCCGAGCCAGCTTTTCGAGACGCTCATTGATTCTCTCGAGTCGCTCGATATCTTTCTCGGTCATTTTTTCCGCCGCCATCCGGGCCGCGTAGCCTTCAAGGATACTCTTGATGGCGAAAAACTCTTCCACGTCGCGCTCTGAAAGGGAAGCCACTACCGCGCCCTTGCGCGGAATAACGGTCAGGTAACCTTCTGATTCGAGCTGCCTGAATGCCTCGCGAATCGGCGTGCGACTGATGCCGAACCGCTCCGCAAGTTCGGGCTCCGCCACCCTTTCTCCCGGCTTGAGGGAGCCCTTAAGGATCGCTTCTCGGATGGTCTCGAGAATTTTCTCGCGCAGGGTAAGATGGCTGACGATTAGTTTTTTTCTCAACGCAATCCTCCACCGCCATTTGTTGTATACGTCATTGCATTGTAATAAAGTGTATACAGTATACATAGTATGTCAAGCTTTTTTACAACGTTACATCATGCAACCCTCTATATCTCCTTGCCTTTTGCAAAACCTACCGATATTATCAGGTTAATCTCTCATTACGGTGTTTTATGGATTCTGTTCGCCATCTCAAGTTTTCCATGTTTATCCTTTTCGCCGTCATCGGCCTCGGCACCTTCGGTTATTACCTGCTCGAAGACTGGAGCGTCTTTGACTCCCTGTACATGACCGTCATCACCCTGGCGACGGTCGGCTTCAAAGAGGTTCACCAACTATCGGACGAGGGGCGGGCATTCACCCTGCTGCTGATCATCTTTGGGGCCGGCATCATCGCCTATGCGATCGGCAGCCTGATCCGTTTTACTGTCGAAGGGGAATTGCGCACGATTCTCGGGAGAAAAAAATTGGAAAAACAAATCAGTAAACTTCAGGGACATTACATCATCTGCGGCTATGGCCGTATCGGTAGCCACATCTGCAACGAGCTCAGCTCTCGCCCATCGATCTCCTTCGTGGTCGTGGAAAAAACCCAGGAAGGTAGCGAGAAGCTAGCCGCCGATAATATTCTTTTTGTTCACGGCGATGCCACCGATGATGAAACCCTCCTTTCTGCAGGCATCCGCAAAGCCAAAGGCCTGATCACCGTGGTCACTTCCGACACGGAAAATGTCTATATCACCCTGACCGCCCGGGGCTTGAATCCCGATCTGTTTATCCTGGCCCGGGCCAGTGACCCCGGTTCGGAAAAAAAACTCCGTCGGGCCGGGGCAACCAAGGTCATATCACCCTACACGATAGGCGCTACCCGCATGGCCCACGCCATTCTGCGCCCTTCGGTTGTCGATTTTATCGAAATTGCCACCGCTGGCCACAACCTCGAACTGCAACTGGAAGAGATTCTGATTTCACCCGATTCCCGCCTGGTGAACACAACCCTGATCAACTCAGGTATTCGCAAGGACTGGAATATCATTATTATCGGCATCAAAAAAAGTGATGGGAAAATGCTGTTCAACCCAGCCCCGAATGTAACCATCGAATCCGGCGACACCCTCATCACCCTCGGTGAACTGCCAGCCATCCAGCACCTGGAAAAGGTAGCACAGGCCTCTTCCAGTGCCTGACAAACTCCACGTTCACCTGCCGTACCGCTTGCTCGATCGGTATCTGCCGTTCATCCTGGAGCACCGGCTGCAGCCCGAAATCGCCTTTCTCGCCGACGATTTTGCCCAGCCCATCGATGCAGCGCTGCAGCAGCTCGCCCGCGAGCTGAGCAGCGCCGGATTATCCGCCACCGTTCACGCACCGTTCATGGACCTGAATCCAGGAGCTCTCGACCCCCTGGTGCGGGATGCCACCCTTATTCGCTATCAGCAGACCCTCGATGCAGCCGCCACCCTTGGCGCGACCGTGGTCGTCTTTCACCCGGGCTATGACCGCTGGCGCTACGGCGGACAAAGCCGACTATGGATCGACCAGTCCCTGAAATTCTGGCCACCGTTACTAAGACGCGCGGAACAGCAGCAAATCCGCATGGCCCTGGAAAACATCTTCGAGGAAGAGCCGACGTCCCTTACCGACCTGGTGACTGAGATCGACTCCGACTGGCTCGGTCACTGCTTCGATACCGGCCACTGGAACCTGTTCGGCCAGAGCTCCCTGCCCGAATGGCTTTCCGCACTGGGAGCACGCCTTTTTCATTTGCACCTGCATGATAATTTTGGCGACCGTGACGCGCATCTGCCCGTCGGTGCGGGGCAAATCGACTTCCCGCTTCTGTTCGCCTGGCTGTGCCGTAACCAGGTCAACCCGAGCATGACGCTGGAAGCACATAGCCAGGAACTCCTGTTGCGTTCCAGGTCGGCAGCTCTAGCCCTGATCTCCGGCAACACACCTGAACGTCACCCTTGACCTTTTTTCCCACCCATGTTAAAAACTGGTCATACCAATGCAATCATGGAGTAATGGCGTGACCACTTTATTCAAACCGATAAAACCCAAGAAAATCTCTGAAGAAATTGTCCAACAGATCAAGGCTCTGATATCCAAGGGCCAGCTCAAGCCCGGAGAGCGTGTCCCCTCGGAGCGCGACCTGGCCACCATGCTGGGTGTCAGTCGCCCCTCAGTTCGGGAAGCGATCATGGTGCTCGATGCCATGGGCCTGGTTGAGTCGCGGCAGGGTGGGGGCACCTACGTACGCTCTCTCACCGAGCACTCCATCGCCGACCCTCTCACCGGCATGGTCACCAACAACCCCCAACTCCTGTACGATCTTTCTGAGGTGCGTATCGGTCTGGAAAGCTGGTCTGCCTACCTGGCCGCCCAGAATGCCACCGACGAGGAACTTGCCGAACTGGAGCAGCTTCTAGAAAAAATGCGGCGCCTGGCCCCCACAGGAGGCTGGCCCGCAGAGGTGGATACCCAGTTCCACTACGCCATCACCAGCGCGAGCCACAACACCATCCAGGTGCACGTTCTGAACACCATTCACTCCCTCTTCAAGGCAACCATCGAGGTCGCCCTGTTCGAATTCTATCGCCGGGAAGGCTATGCCCAGCTTCTGCTGGAACAGCACGAAGCGATCTTCAGCGCCATCTCGGCCCGCAACCCGGAGCTGGCCCGGCAAAAAATGATCGAACATCTGTCGATCGTCAAACAGAAGATGTCCGAATTTCTCGTTAAACCGACCAATTCCTGAGCTACACAACTCCTCAATAATTAAAACAAAAGGGCGACCCATATGGGTCGCCCTTTTGTTTATTCTGCAACAATATTAAATTCGATCAGCGAGCCTTGTGCCCTGCCACCTGGATACGGATAAGAGCTCGAGAAAGGGCCGCCTGCATTACCAGGAAGTCCTTATCTTCGGGAGACAGTGTCTTGAGGGCTTCTTCGGCGCGGCCCAGAGCGGCCTTGGCGCGCTCAAGATCAATTTCATCGGCCGGCTCGGCCGTTTCGACCAGAACGGTAACCTTATCGTCTTCGACTTCGACGTAACCCCAGTTGACCGCCACGTGGAACACCTCCCCAGCATTACGGTAGGACAGTTCCCCAATTTCAAGGGTGGTCAGAAGGGGGGTATGCCCTGGAAGGATGCCGAACTCGCCGAGGGCGCCAGGAGCGGTAACCTCGTCAACCTCTACGGCAAGGGCCTTCTTGTAGGGGGTGACCATTTCGAGTTTAAGCTTTTCTGCCATTACGATCGTCCTTTACAGGCTGAAAGGGGCCACTGCGGGGCCCCTCCATTGCATATCTCTATTAGGCTGCCAGGTTCTTGGCCTTCTCGAGGGCCTCTTCAATGGTACCTACCAAGTAGAAAGCCTGCTCGGGAATATCATCGTGCTTACCGGCGAGGATTTCCTGGAAACCCTTGATGGTGTCCTTGAGCTCGACGTACTTGCCGGGGGCACCGGTGAAGACCTCGGCCACATGGAACGGCTGGGAGAGGAAACGCTGGATCTTGCGGGCACGGGCAACAACCTGCTTGTCCTCTTCGGAAAGCTCGTCCATACCGAGGATGGCGATGATGTCCTGAAGGTCTTTGTAGCGCTGCAGAACAAACTGCACCTCACGAGCGAGCTTATAATGCACTTCGCCGACCACCTGGGGATCAAGAATCCGGCTGTTGGAGTCGAGCGGGTCAACCGCGGGGTAGATGCCGAGCTCGGCAATCTGCCGCGAGAGAACGGTGGTGGCGTCGAGGTGGGCAAATGCGGTAGCCGGAGCAGGGTCGGTCAAGTCGTCGGCAGGAACGTAAATAGCCTGAACCGAGGTGATCGAACCCTTGTTGGTGGTCGTGATACGCTCCTGCAGTTCACCCATTTCGGTAGCCAGGGTCGGCTGGTAACCAACGGCCGAAGGGATCCGACCGAGCAGCGCCGAAACCTCGGAACCGGCCTGGGTAAAGCGGAAGATGTTGTCGACGAACAGCAGAACATCCTGGCCTTCTTCGTCACGGAAATACTCAGCGACAGTGAGGGCGGAAAGGGCAACGCGAGCACGGGCTCCGGGAGGCTCGTTCATCTGGCCGTAAACCAGGGTCGCCTTATCGAGGACACCCGACTCCTTCATTTCTTCCCAGAGGTCATTACCCTCACGGGTCCGCTCACCAACCCCGGC
>JAQYWA010000513.1 GCA_030145265.1 Desulfuromonas sp.
GTTGTCGGTCACGAATATTTTCACAACTGGACCGGCAACCGGGTCACCTGTCGCGACTGGTTTCAGCTCAGCCTCAAAGAGGGACTGACCGTTTTCCGCGATCAGCAGTTCTCAAGCGACATGGGCTCGGCGGCGGTCAAGCGCATCGAGGACGTGCGCCTGCTGCGCAACGCTCAGTTTCCCGAGGATGGCGGACCGATGGCCCATCCGGTGCGCCCCGAGTCGTACGTGGAGATCAACAACTTCTACACCGCCACGGTCTACAACAAGGGTGCCGAGGTGATCCGCATGTACCACACCCTGCTCGGCCCCGAGGGCTTTTGCCGGGGGCTGCGGTTGTACCTGCAGCGCTTTGACGGTCAGGCGGTAACCACCGACGATTTTCTGCAGGCGATGGCCGAGGCCGGCGGCTTCGATCTGGACCAGTTTCGCCGCTGGTACAGCCAGGCCGGCACCCCCGAGCTGCAGGTCGAAACCGATTACGACAGCGCAGCCCGAACGTTTGAGCTGACCGTCCGCCAGAGTTGCCCGGCGACCCCGGGTCAGTCGCTGAAGGAGCCGTTTCATATCCCGCTGGCCGTCGGCTTGCTTGGCGACAACGGTTGCGATCTCCCGCTGCGCCTGGAAGGGGAAGAGGGGGCGGCTGCCGGTGGCACCCGGGTGCTCGAGCTGCGGGGAGAAGCGAAGAGCTTCCGTTTCGTTGACATCCCCTGCCGGCCGGTGCCGTCGCTGCTGCGAGGGTTCTCGGCGCCGGTACGGCTGCAGGTGCCCTGGCAGGACGCCGATCTGGCTTTTCTCATGGCCCACGACAGCGATTCCTTCAACCGCTGGGAGGCCGGCCAGCAGCTCGCCTGCCGGGTGCTGTTGCGGCAGGTGGAGCGTCTGCAGCAGGGGAACGCGCCGACTCTTGACGAACCGTTCGTCGAGGCTTTCGGCAAGACCCTGCGTGACGAACGCAGCGACCCGGCGCTGCTGGCCCTGGCTCTGACCTTGCCGACCGAAACCTACCTTGGTGAACAGCTGACCGTGATCGACCCGGGCGCCATCCACGAGGCCCGCGAGACTTTGCGCCGGCAACTGGCCGAGCGACTGCAGGAGGACCTGCTCAACGTCTACCGTCGCTGCCGGGAGTCCGGACCTTACCAGCTTTCGCCGGCCGCAATCGGCCGCCGCAGTCTGAAAAACCTGTGCCTGGCCTACCTGATGCGTCTGGACGATGCGGCGGCGCTCTCCCTCTGCCTCGAGCAGTTCGAAACCGCCGATAATATGACGGACGTGCTGGCTGCGCTGGGCTGCCTGGTGCACAGCGACTGTGCCCAGCGGTCCACGGCCCTCGAAGCCTTTTCCCAGCAGTGGGCCCAGGATCCGTTGGTGCTTGACAAGTGGTTTATGCTGCAGGCCAGCTCGCGGCGGCCGGATACCCTTGCCGAAGTCCGTCGGTTGCTGGCCCATCCGGCGTTCAATATCCGCAATCCCAACAAGGTCCGGTCCCTGATCGGCGTTTTCTGCCAGGGGAACCCGGCTCGCTTTCACGACCCTTGCGGGGAGGGCTACAGC
>JAQYWA010000514.1 GCA_030145265.1 Desulfuromonas sp.
TTAATCCAGGCCAAAGCCGCCGCTGAAGCCGCCAATATCGCCAAGAGCCGCTTCCTGGCGACCATGAGTCACGAAATCCGCACGCCGATGAACCTCGTCATCGGCATGATCGAACTGCTGCAGCATAGCGAACTGACGCCGGAGCAGCACGATTACGCAGAAAAAGCCAAAAAAGCCGGTTTCGAACTGGTGCATCTGCTCAACGAGATACTCGATCTTTCTAAAATCGAAGCCGAGAAGCTGGAGCTGGAGCTATCCGAATTCGAACTGTCACCGATGATTTCGGACACCATCAAACTGCTGTCTCTTTCATCCCGCGAAAAAGGGGTCAAACTCAGCTGGTCCATTGACACCGAAGTACCCACAGCCCTGAAAGGTGATGCCGGACGTTTGCGGCAGCTCATCACCAACATTGTCGGGAATGCCATCAAATTCACCCCCAAAGGCACGGTCACGCTGCATATCGGCAAAGAGACCGACGACGAACAGTTTGTCTCTCTCCGCTTTCAGGTCAGCGACAGCGGCATCGGCATCCCGGCCGACAAACTGGAGCATATCTTCGAGCCGTTCACCCAGGCCGACAGCTCCACCACCCGCAAATTTGGCGGTACCGGACTGGGGCTGGCGATCTGCAAGCGGCTGACAGAGTTGATGGGAGGGAGTATCGGTGTCGAGAGTCGCGAGGGGGTGGGCTCCACCTTCTGGTTCACCGTCGTGTTGGAGCGGCTGCCCGCAGGCGAAATTGCGCCGCCACAAGCGATTTTCGCCCCCAAGCCCAATGTTGCAATAGCGGCAACCGGGAGCGGTACCCGCCTGCTTCTGGCCGAGGACGATCCCGCCACGCAGCACTTAGTACGACTTTTGCTGGGTCAGTACGGTTACGCCGTCGATGTGGCCAGCAATGGCCAGGAGGCGTTACTGGCCCTGCAGCAGAACGATTATGCGCTGGTCCTGATGGACTGCATGATGCCTGAATTGAACGGCTATGAAGCCACCGCCGTCATCCGCAATCCGACTTCACCCGTACGCCGGCATGATATTCCGATCATTGCCCTCACCGGAAATGCCCTGAAAGAGGATCGTGATCGATGCCATGCTGCCGGGATGGACGATTATCTCTCCAAGCCGTTTGCTTTGAAGGATTTTATTGCCAAGCTGGAGCTGTGGTTGAAGGCGAAGGTATAAATTATTGTTTTGAAAAAAACGAAAGCTATTTGTCCCCTGGGGGGCTGGCGCTAAAGTGTGAAATGTGTAGACGCGCCCCCTATTCGTCTCTTGGCATTGCGCCACCTCTCGGTCGAGCAGTACGGGGTATTCAAGCAGTGCGTTCAGAAACTTTGCGTTGCCGACGGCAAACAAGGCCTCTTCGAGTTTGCCCTGGAGCAGGCTCTGCTGCGCCATCTGGAAGCCCGTTTTTCAGGGCCCCGTCGGCAACTGGCGCAGATTTACGGGATCCGGGGGGTGGTTGGGGAATGTTCCTGTGTGCTTTCGCTGCTGGCCCGCCGCGGCCACAGTGACGAAGGGCTGGCGGCAGA
>JAQYWA010000515.1 GCA_030145265.1 Desulfuromonas sp.
ACGCAGGCGGCCAGGGCGGTGGTGGTCGAGAGCGACCCGGTGGGGGGCGCATAACCGGGGACCACCGACAGCAGGTTGGAGATCAGCACGAAGAGGAACAGGGTGCCGATAAAGGGGAGAAACTCGCTGGCCGGCTTGAGGCCCAGGGCCTCCAGTTCGCCGCTGATGCCGCCAACCAGTACCTCGAGCAGGTTCTGCCCGCGCCCGAGCTTTCCGCGCTGGCCGAGGCGGCGGGTGATTGTCGCGGCGCCAGCGGTGAGCAGCAGCATGTTCAGCCAGGTGAAGAGCAGGGTGGCGTTGAGGGTAAATGCCTTCCACTGCCAGATTATAATGTTGTCGGGACTGATGTGCATGCTTACCCCCGGGCCGGCCGAATCGGCCTCTTGCCGAGCAACCACAGTTGGCGGGAAATGAGCAGGCCTGCCATGGCGGTGATCATGGCGGCCGCGCCCTGGCCGGTCAGGCTGTAGAAGATGGCCAGCAGAGCGCCCATGCGCAGGATGAAGCTGAGTGTCAGCCGCAGCCTGGGCCGTCTTGCCGCGGCGATGTGCCGGACGGTCAGCCACAGGCCGCCGAAATAGAGGCTGCCGGCTAAGGCGCCGAGGGCGAAGCTGGCGGCGAGCAGGGCGATTTCAGAGTTCATGCCGATCCTCCTGCTGGTGGCGCTGCTGGTTGATGGCTTCGTGCTCCTTGCTGACCCAGAACCAGGCGTTGAGACAGCCGAGGGCGATGCCGACGGCGAGCAGCAGCAGGGTCCATGAGTAGCGGCCGGTGACAGTGCGGTCGAGCCAGATGCCGAGGGCGATGCAGAGCAGGGTGGGGATCGCCACCGACCAGCCGACCAGGCCGAACATCCCCAGCCCGAACCAGGCCTTGTGCTCCCCCTGTTGCAGGCTGTGCAGCTTGCGGCGCTGCTTGGCCTCAACCTGCTTCTGGAATTCCCGGTAGGCCCCGGGCCGCTTATCGTTCTTTTTTGGCGGCTGCGTCATCTCAGATCCATGACCCTCCGTAAAAAGCCGGCTTCGAGGCGGGCCACCGCCGAGCGCACCATCCGCTCCCGGTCGTCCAGTTCGAGAAAACGCGAGTTGACCGTCTGTACCAGTTCCTCGAGGCTGACGCCGCCGACCGCGTTGCGCACCGAGACGGTCACCGTCTCCCCCTGTTTGACCAGGATGCCGCGGTCGACCGCCAGGTATTCCCCCGGCGAATCGGCTTGGCGTTCGAAATAGAGGAGTCCCGGTACCAGTGCTGAGACGAAGTCGATGTGGCGGGGCTTGAGGCCGAAATGACCGTTCTCTCCCTCGGCCACCAGGCTATGCACTTCGTCGTCGAAGACGATGTCGTCCGGCACCAGCACCCTGAGTTTCATGCCGCCTCCTCCGGTCCGGGCGGATCTGCCGCCGCGGCTGGTTTTTGCTTGACCTCGTCGATGGCGCCGATCATGTACAGCGCCTGCTCCGGCGTCTCGCTGAATTCGTCGTCCAGAATCCGTTCGCATCCCGCCAGGGCCTGCTCCAGCGAGACGCTGCGCCCTT
>JAQYWA010000516.1 GCA_030145265.1 Desulfuromonas sp.
CAGGCCGACAACGATGAGTTTTGAGCGGGAGATATTCATGAAGAGCCTCGCTAGAAGTCGATGTCAACCTGCAGGGAATCGAGAAACTTGTTAAAGGAGGTGAACAGCTCCATCACCCCGAGCGCTTCGACAATTTCGCCCTCGTCGGCGCCGGTCCGGCGCAGTTCGGCAAACTCTTCATCGGTGATTTTCAGCGGCAGCAGGTTGACCTTGCGGGAAAAGCGGATCAGCTCCTTTTCCTTCTCGGTGAACGCCGCCAGCTCGATATCGGTCTCGATCACCGCGATCTCCTCCGGGGTAACGCCGATCGAGAGCAGCGCCCCGGTGTGGGCCGCCACGCAGTAATCGCAGCCGTTGTCCTTCGAAACCAGCAGGGCGATGGCCTCTTTGGCTTTTCGCGGGATCCGTCCTTCCATCATCACCCGCTTGACTTTGTTCCAGTTGGCTTCCAGCAGCGGTGGGTGGTGGGCGTAGCCCGGAACAGGTTGGGGACCATGCCGAAGGCTTCTTCGATTTCCTGGAATATTGCTTGAGTCTGGCTATTGGCGTCAAGTCTCTGTATGCGGCTCATTGAAAACTCCTTTGCACGGAGGGTTTTAAGTTTAACAGGGTTCGCAGGGTCGTCATGCAGCGGGCCAGCGGGCCTTCCTGTTTGGTCAGCCGGGCCTGCATGATCGCCCCTTCGAGGGCCGAAACGGTAAATTCGGCCAGTTGCCCGGCCGGCAGGTCAGGGCGGATTTCGCCGCCTTCCTGGGCGCGGGCGATCCAGCCCTGCAGCCGCTGCTGCCAGTCGGCGAAGACACCGGCCACCAGTTCGGCAAACACGGGGGCCGTGTCGCTCGCCTCCAGGGCGGTGTTGCCGAACAGGCAGCCGCCGACGAAGCGATTGTCGCGATGCTGGGTCAGGGCGGCGCTGAAAAAGCTGTCCAGAGCGGCACCGGGGCTGCTGCCGCTGAGAGATGCATCGACGAAGGCCAGGAAGCGCTCCCGTTCCTGGCGCAGCACCGCGAGGCCGATTTCGTCTTTGCCGGGAAAGTGGAAATAGAGGCTGCCCTTGGTCACCCCGGTGGCGGCGAGCAGGTCATTGATGCTGGTGGCGGAAAAACCCTGGCGCCAGAAAACCTGGCTGGCGGCATCGAGAATCTTCTGGCGGGTCAATTCTCCTTTGGGGGGCATGTTGACTCCATTTTTAAAACAGACCGTTTGGTTTATTCTGTGGATTTAATTTTACCTGCTTCGGCGGATATGTCAATGACCCGTGGGGACGACCCCCTTCTTACGCATTTGATGATTTCGGGGGCGGTTGCTCAACGTTGGTTGACATGGGGAGATAATTCAACTCCAGAAATTACGGATTTGCCAGTCATATCCTGTTGTTTTGGTTCAGCGTGAATTGGAGAATTGCTTCGTTTGAGTTAGACTACGCGAACGGAGAAATTCACCATGCGAAAAAAACGTTACAACTACACGGCCCAAGAGAAGGTTGCTATCCTCAAACGTCATCTGCTTGAGCAGGTT
>JAQYWA010000517.1 GCA_030145265.1 Desulfuromonas sp.
TCCCCTCAGCCTCCTCTCCATCGCGCCGCCGCAATGGCTCGGTTCGGAAATGACCCCGGCCGACCAGCAGCAGCCGGTGGCCTTCCGCATCCATCCGGACACCGCCGCCGCGGCCGGGCTCGGCGCAGGGGAGCTGGCCTGGGTTGAAAACGAGCGTGGCCGGGTCTGTGGCAAGGTGCGGTTGGCGGAAACGGAGCGACGTGATACGCTGGTCTTTCCCCGCGGCAAATGGCTTGGCTCGGGGAGCAGCATCAACCTGCTGACCTGCGACCGGGTCAGCAAGGTCGGCAACGGCGCCAGCTATTACGACACCCGGGTCCGCATCTACCCGGCCGACGAGGACATGTCATGAAATCGATCGCCTCCGAACTCGCCTATTTTCTACGCGGGCGGGCTCGCAAAAACCTCAAGGTGCTGCTGCTCTACTGCGGTTTTCTGCTGGTGATGATCCTGGTCTACGCCCTCATGTTCCGCTACCTCATGTGGCATCTCGAGGGCCGTGAGTTCTCCTTCATCGCCGGGGCCT
Organism: Desulfuromonas sp.; assembly: GCA_030145265.1. Taxonomy (GTDB): domain Bacteria; phylum Desulfobacterota; class Desulfuromonadia; order Desulfuromonadales; family Trichloromonadaceae; genus Trichloromonas. The sequence goes on from JAQYWA010000517.1 coordinate 527, forward strand.
ACTGGACCATCACCGTCATGACCACCCTCGGCTTCGGCGACATCACCTTCCACTCCGACCCCGGCTACATTTTCGCCGCGGTGGTGACCATCTCGGGTGTGGTGTTTCTGCTGATCATCCTGCCCTTCGGCCTGATCAGCCTCTTTCTCGCCCCCTGGATCGAGCAGCGCCTGCGCTATCGACCGACCTTCGAACTGCCGCCGCAGACCAACGGCCACATCCTGATCTTCGGCGTCGACCCGATCACCCTGGCCCTGATCCGCAAGCTGCAGTCGCGCAAGCTGCTCTTTGTGGTGGTATCCACCGACTACGAGCAGGCCCTGCACCTCGAAGAACAGGAAGGCTTCAAAGTGGTCTACGGTTCATCGTCGGATGCCCAGGTGCTGACCGGCCTGCGGGTTGAAGCGGCCCGCTACGTCATCGCCAACCTGAGCGACCCGGACAACACCAACCTCTGCCTGACCATCCGCTCCCTCTGCGAAACCCCCATTGCGGCCATGGTTAACGAACCGGAACACGTCGAACTGTTGCGCCTGGCCGGGGCCACCCAGGTCATCCCGCTGAAGAAGATCCTTGGCCGCTACCTCGGCACCCGCGCCACCACCCGTGGGGCTCTGGCCCATGTGCTCGACTCCTTTGGCAACCTGCAGATCGCTGAAATCCCCGTCTTCGGCACCCCCTTTGTTGGCAAGACCCTGGTGGAAGCCCAGATCCGCCAGCAGACCGGGTTGGCGGTCATCGGCCTGTGGGAACGGGGCGAATTCACGCCGCCCGACCGCGAGTCAATCCTCGGCGAACGCACCCTGCTGGTGCTGGCCGGCACCCGTGACCAGTTGGCCGTGCTCGAACAACTGACCGGCGAGGTCACCGAAGACGAGTTGATCTTCATCCTCGGCCACGGTCGCATTGGCTGCGCCGCCGCCAGTTTTCTCGACCGCAAACCGATCCCCTTCATCCTGATCGACCGCGAGGAAAATCCGAGCTG
>JAQYWA010000089.1 GCA_030145265.1 Desulfuromonas sp.
GCCCCCACCGGCTGCAAGGACTGCCACAAGAAATAGAACCCGAGCAATATTTCAACAGAAAAGGGGTCCGGATTTTCCGGGCCCCTTTTCTGTTAAAGTTTCGGATGCAAGAGATCAGCGCAGCAGCTTGGCCAGATACAGGAAAGTGCCAGCGACCGAAAGCGAAGCAAACAAGTTGCCGATCATGCTGGTCACCTGGGAAATCTGATAGCGGATCGGGAACGCGTCCATTACGGACGGCATGTCAAGGCTGTAAACCTGAATGTAGAGCTCCGAGCCCTTCCACAGGAAAATACAGACAAAAACCGCCATAAATGCCAGGAACCCCCTGCTGATGGGACTGTCCTTGACATTGAGATAAATCTTGCGGATCAGGTCGATATTGATCAGCGAAAGGAACACCCAGTTGGTGTTGCCAACGATGCGGATAACCCGCAGGGTATCTTCGCTCGGCACCGGGTTGATCAGGATAAAGACCAGCGACGCCCCGACAACCCCAATCGTCGCCAGGTAAACATACACTTTGTTTCCTTCCAGTTCCAGGGTCCGGGAAAAAACGTAATATTCCTGGAACCCGTGGCTCATAACCAGGATGGAGATCGTGCCGATGATGTAACCCATGGCCTCCACCTGGGGAACTCCCGCCCCGGGAAGAAACGGCAGGGCCTGCGGCAGCAGTTCGCCAAACAGGATCAGGAAGAAACCGACGGAAATGCTGGTCCAGACCCGGGCATTACCGATACTGAAATAAAATGACACCAAGCCGGCAATCAACCAGAAAACAACCAGCACAACACTTAAATCCATCCGTAAACCTCCTTCAGACGCGATAAATTAACAAACCAGAAGCGGTCACGCTTCTTCGAGTATGACCTTTGCGCCCTTTTTCATTTCATCCAGCATGGAATTGATCTTGGAAGCCCCCGCCACCAGCTTGGCCGACTTGCTCAAACGATCGTAGAAGACCATCAAGCTCGCCTCGTCGAGCGTTTCGGAGAGGTTTTTCTCAAATTCTTTTTCCACCAGCGAACCGCCTATTTTACCCAGATGTTGCGAGGAAACGGTTTTCAGCATGGCCAGCAGGTTCTGCCGACGATCTTTTTCCATGGCGCTCCTGGACCGACTGACCGCCTCTTCAACGGTCCGGTTTCTGCGAGCGAGCTCACCCTGGGCTTTGCCCCACAGGGCCGCAACATCGGCAGACTTCATGAGATCTGCCAGCATTCCATCGCCGCCCCCCTTGGTGGTCAGGACGTCGATCTTCGCCCCGGGGAGACGGGCCACCGACATCGACGTGTCGGCCGTCGTCTCGATCTCGGTCGAGCCATCGTGGAAAAAACCGAGGGGACTGCCGTCACGATAAAAAATCAGGGCGACCCGGTCGCCGGTATAAATGCGCAGGCAACCACTCATGGTCATTTCTTTCAGGCGCTCTAGCAGCGATTTGATATCAATCAGCTTGAGTTCCTGCCCCTGGTAGAGAAGGTCGCCATGCAGCAGAGCGTGGACGCTCAAAGCCAGTTCAGGAGCCAGCCGATACACGTTGAGCCGGCCATTTCCCTCAATGGATTTTTCAAAAATGGTAGCAATGGCGTCATAGGCAATCAACCGCTGATCGCTTCCCTCGAAGAGGGCACTGATCAGCCGACCATTTTCGAAAATGATGACCCCGGTTCCATCGGCAAAATCAAAACGCAGATAGCCGCAGAATTTCCCGGCCTGAAGCTTTTCCAGGGCTGCCGGCAGATTGATTTTTCCAGGATTGACATTTTCTTTGACTGGATTTCCCTTTGGCAGCAGAACCATTGGCTTCCTCGCATGACCGGTTGTTTAGCAAAAAGACAAATATTCAATTTTTTAAACCATTTAGCCAAGGGTGTCAAGATTTAACAAAATAACGGCCTCTAGCCGATCCGAGCCAGAACGCTGCGCAGTACTTTCCGACGCAACGTTATCCAGCTGCTGTTGCCGGAACCGGACAAAAAGCGCCCCGGCGGGCCGGCGTCGAGACCGACTAACAGAAACTCGCGATACAACTCTTCGGGCAGCTTCCCGGAGACCTGACGCCAGCACTCGGCAAAGGGAGTATCGAAAAAATCCGGCACGCTTATTACGGCGCTTCCCCCCCCCTCTGCATCGCACAGATGCATCAGCATGGCCGCGTCATCGCCGTCCATCCCGGTGGTCGAGGTGCTCAGCACCAGAACCCCTTGATCCGGCAGTTCATCGGCAAAACCGGTGTTTTCAAGAAGCTCCAGCAGGCAATCGCGATGCATGAACCCTCGACGACGGCTGCGAATATCCTGAAAAAACTGTCCTTCGGTGCCGTTCATGGCCTCGCCACAGACCGGACAGACCCTCACCAGGCGCCGGACACGTCGCGCCGGAGCGTCGGCAAAACCAGCCTGTCGCTGATTGCGGGGAAGTTTTGTGGCACGGAAACGATCGAGGACGAAACGTGACAACTCATGCAGCTGTTTGTGAACCAGAGTTTCCCGGGCGTGTGTCAGCACAGGGTAGACCCGGTTGCTCAGGTTGGTGACCAGGCTCTCGACCTTGGGGCTCTTGGCAATGAACTGGTCGAGCACCTGGTAACCCCGTTCCTTTGCGGCGAAGACCAGAAACTCCCTCACTCCGAGGTTGTCGCTCAGGCGCAGGCGACCATCGATCAGGCTGGGAAGCAGCCACATCTTGTCAAGACCCTGGTCCGCCTCCCTCAGGGTGCGTGCCAGCGAAGCCGTATTGACCAGCGACGGCCGGTCTTTGACCGGCACCAGCACCAGGTCCGCCGCCAGAAGGGCGCTACGGGTGAAGTAGTCGAGAATCGGCCGGGTGTCGAAAATGAGGATCCCCGGCAGGCCGGAGCGACCCAGGGCGCCAGTGAGCCAGGCCGGGTCATCTCCAGGAGGGGCAAGGTCGCTGTCGGAAGCCAGAAACTGCACGCCGTACTCGCCCAGGCTGGCCAGTTGCGCTGCCGGAATGCCATCAAACAGGCCAGCCACAGATTCGCCACAACATGAACCGATGGCGAACATGCTGTCGACGCTGAAATGGTTGTCGAAGGAGGCAATAGTGACTGGCAGGTCTTCGTCCAACGCCTTCAGGTAAACGGCGAGGTTGGTGGCGATGGTGGTCTTACCCACCCCGCCCTTCTCGCTGGCGACAGTTATCACAAAAGGATATTCCACCGCCATCGCTCCTCTCCTCAGACAGACTCAGGCTCTGCCAGCTGCAGTTCTTCCCAACGCGGGTAAAGGGAATCGATCTCGGCCTTCACTCGGGCATGCTCGTCCGAAGCCTGCCGCCAGCCGTCGGGGTCACGGTAGAGCTCGGGGTCGGCCATGCGAATTTCGATTTCGGCCAGCGCCTGTTCCTGGAGCTCGATACGCCCCTCCAACTCCGCCAGTTCCTTCAGTCGGCGGCGCTCGATCCGCTGGGCCTCCTTACGCTTTTCCTGGATGCGCTTACGCTCTTCCTTGTCGGAAGCCTCCCCGGTCCCGGCGCTGGCACTCTGGCCTAACTCCACCCGCTGCTGGGAATGGCTGAGGTCCCCCTGCGACTGACGCAGGCGCAAGAAATCTTCGTAGTTGCCGAGACAGGAATCAACCCTCCCGTCCTTCACCTCAATCACCCGGGTCGCCAGGGCATCAACAAAATACCGGTCGTGGGAGACGAACACCAGGGTCCCCTTGTAGCGCTTCAGCGACTGCAACAGGACCTCTTTAGACTGCAGATCGAGGTGATTGGTCGGTTCGTCCAGCAGTAGCAGATTGGCCGGGCGTAGCAATAGAATAGCCAAGGCCAGTCGGTTGCGCTCGCCGCCGGAGAGGACCGACACCTTTTTGTGCACGTCGTCGCCGCTGAACAGGAAAGACCCGAGGATATCCCGCACCTTCGGCACCATCTCGAAAGGAGCGCCAGCAGTGATCTCATCGATCACGGTCTTGGCGGGATTAAGCACCTTGGCCTGATCCTGGGCGAAATAAGCCAAATGCAGGTTGTGCCCTTCGATGCGGGCGCCGCCTTTGGGCGCCTCGTCGCCAGCGAGCAGCCGCATCAGGGTCGATTTGCCGGCACCGTTGGCTCCAACCAAGGCGATTCGTTCATCTTTCTCTACGCTCAGATCGATGTGGTCGAGCACGGTGAGAGATCCATAGCTCTGCACCACTCCTTTAAGTTCGAGAGGATTGCGTCCCCCTTTGGGCGGCTCGGGGAACTTGAAGGCGATTTTTTTGCGGGCCGGGGGAATTTGAATGCGCTCGATCTTTTCCAACTGTTTGACCCGGCTTTGAACCAGCGAGGCCTTGTTGGCCTGGTAGCGGAAACGACTGATGAACGCCTCGATCTTGGTGACCTCTTCGTCCTGACGCCGCTTGGCCTCGATCAGCGCCGACACTCGGGCCTCCCGCTCAACCAGGTACTTGCTGTAATTGCCTGGATATTCAGACAGAGCGCCGTTCCAGACCTCGACGATCCGACTAACGACCTGGTCGAGAAAGAAGCGATCGTGAGAAACCAGAACCACCGCGTAGGGATAGGCAATCAGGTAACTTTCAAGCCAGTCGCGGGCCGGCAGGTCAAGATGGTTGGTCGGCTCGTCAAGCAACAGCAGGTTGGGCCGCTGCAGCAGCAGCTTGGCCAGAGCAATACGCATCTGCCAGCCGCCGGAGAACTGCTCGCAGGGTTTTTCCCAGTCCTGCTCGGCAAACCCGAGCCCCCGCAGCACCTTGGCAATCTCGGTCTCCATGGTGTAGCCGCCGCGCTGGCGGAAGGCTTCCAACAAGGTCGCGTAGCGATCCATGTCAGCCTGGGCATGGAGCTCGGCGATAGACTGTTCAAGCGTGGCCAACTCCTGTTCCATCTGCAGCAGGTCAGCAAAGGCCTCGCGAACCTCGGCAAAAAGGCTGCGGCCACTGTGCTCAAGACCGTCCTGCGGCAGGTAGCCGAAGGTGGTGCCGCGGGCCACCTGCACCTCGCCGCCGTCCGGGCTGACCCGACCGGCCAACATCTTGAGCAGAGTGGTCTTGCCGGCGCCGTTTTCACCACACAAGCCGATGCGATCGACCGGCCGAATGTGCCAGTCAATGCTGGCAAACAGACGCCGGTCGGCAAAATCCTTGATAACATTCTTAAGTTGCAGCATGCGCTTTTTATATCACAACCGCTGCCCCCGTAAAACCTTGAATTTCCCCAGCTGAATTTTCGCCGATTCCCCTATTCAAAGAGCAGGTTCTCTGCTATAGTTTCGCCACTTTAAAGCGGCCCTCCGTCCGAAACTCGGATGTCGAGCCAGCCAACGAGAAAGAACGCCTCCATCGAGCCTCATGCTCTGGATATAGGAACCTTCGTTATCAGGGGAAACCGGGCGAAAGAGCCGGTCCATTATCGGACTCCGCATAACAGCGGAAGACGGCATGGCAACCGGCCATCACTTGGTTCCTAACATCCCGGCCGGATTATGTTTTCCGCCGGAACCAACCCATTGAGATCCGCCCGAGGGCGGATCAGAAAGAACATTATGAGCAAGAAGATGCTGATCAATGCCTCCCATCCGGAGGAGCACCGGGCCGCTATCGTTGACGAAGGCGCCCTCACTGAACTCGAAATCGAAGTCGTCGGCCGGGAACAGACCCGGGGCAATATCTATAAGGCGGTTGTAGTCCGGGTAGAAACGGGACTGCAGGCCGCCTTTGTCGATTACGGCGCCGACCGCCTCGGTTTTCTGCAGATGGGAGAAATCCACCCCTCCTGCTACCGCCAGAACGAGAATAACAACGAGACCAAGGGGCGGCCGCGCATCAGCGACGTACTGCACCGCGGCCAGGAACTTCTGGTCCAGGTCGTCAAGGAGGAACGCGGCACCAAAGGCGCGGCCCTGACCACCTTCCTTTCCCTGCCTGGTCGCTACATGGTCCTGATGCCCGAGAGCGACACCAAGGGGGTCTCCCGTAAGATCGAAGAAGAATCCCAACGCAAAAAGCTAAAAAGCTCTATGGCGTCGATGGACCTGCCGAACAACATGGGCTACATCGTGCGCACCGCCGGCATTGGCCAGACCAAAGAAGAACTCAAGCGCGACTTCGACTACCTGCTTCGGGTCTATGAAAACATCCAGGCCCTGGCCAAGCGCTCCAAGGCGCCGGTCCTGGTCTACAAAGAGTCGAACCTGGTCATCCGAATGATCCGCGACTACTTCAACGCCGACATCGACGAAGTGCTGGTCGACGATTCCAATGTGTTTCAAGATGCCAAAGACTTCTTTCAGCAGGTCATGCCCGAATACGCCCGCCTGGTCAAACTGCATCAGGAAAAGCGGCCGATCTTCTCCCGCTACCAGATCGAGGAGCAGATTGAGACCATCAGCAAGAACAAGGTGCCCCTCCCCTCCGGCGGCTCCATCGTCATCGACAGCACCGAAGCCCTGGTAGCCATCGACGTCAACTCGGGCAAAATGGCCTCGGAAAAAGGGGTCGAGGCAACCGCGTACAAAACCAATATGGAGGCGGCCGCCGAAGTCGGGCGCCAACTGCGCCTGCGCGACCTCGGCGGCCTGATCGTCATCGACTTCATCGACATGCGCGACCGCAAGCACATCCGCGAAGTTGAGAAGGTCCTCAAAGATGCCCTCAAGAATGACAAGGCAAGGGTCACCGTCGGCCACATCAGCAGCCAGTTCGGCATGCTCGAAATGAGCCGGCAGCGGATCAAGACGACCCTGGCCGAAGGTGCTTTTCTGACTTGCCCCCATTGCGAAGGGAGCGGCCGGATCAAGAGCACTGAGGCCCAGTCAGTGGCATTCCTGCGCAAGCTTCAGGCTGGCATCGCCAAAGGGCAGATCGGCACAGCCGAAGGTGAAGTCCCCTTGGATGTCGCCACCTATCTGCTCAACACCCGCCGAGAAGAACTCCTGCTGATGGAACGCCAGCACCGCCTGACGATCATCATCAAAGGGCGCGCCGACCTGAAATCGGAACAGTTCGAACTGACCTTCCTCAAGCGAGAGAAAGAGGAACTGGCCCCTGAATACATCGACGCGACCTCGGTGACACCGCCCTCACTGGAGGAAGTTGACAGCCTGGAGGCCGAAGCGCCCGAGGAAAACCCAGCTGAATCAGCCGAGGCCGAAGGGACAGAAGAACCCGGAAAGAAAAAACGCAGGCGTCGCAGGCGCAAGAAGAAAAGTGCCGAAACGCCATCGGTACCCGGCGAACAGGACACCGAAGAATCAGACAATGAAAACCAGGACATTGCAGAAACACCAGACAGCGAAGGCGACGAATTACAGATTGTAGCTGCTGAAGAGTCCAGCGAAACAGGCGCGACTGCCGAAGCAACTTCAACCACAGAGGAAGAACCTCAAGCGACAAAGAGACCCCGCCGTCGCCGCCGCAGGAAACCGGCTGACGCAACCGCAGAACAAACGGCCGTAGAGGAAAATGTAGTCAGCGAAACAGTTCCGGAAGGCATCCCGGCTGCGCCTGAAGCACCGGCTGCGCCTGAAGCACCGGCTGCGCCTGAAGCACCGGCTGCGCCTGAAGCACCGGCTG
>JAQYWA010000518.1 GCA_030145265.1 Desulfuromonas sp.
ATACCCCCCTGATAAACGGAGCTCAATCCAGCACGGCCACAGACGAAGGAGATCCCCCCAGGGGGACGACCGCTTTTATCCGCTCTCCCGACAGATCCATCACCGCAAGGGTGTTTGCGTCGCGGTCGGCGATATAGAGCATGCGCCGGCGCTCGGAAACCGCCAGGGCGGCGGGCCCTTCACCGATCGGGATGCGTCGCGCCGTCGTGTTCTGCCCGGCATTAAACACCGACAAGGACCCCTCGCGCGAATTGCTGACAAAAATCCGGCCGTCGACTTCCATCATATCCGCAGGTTCGAAGCCGACGGAAACCCTGGCCAGTTGCCGGCCGGAATGATAATCGAAAACGGCGACCGACTGACTCCCCCGCTCGGCAACGTACAGTCGCTCATTGTAATAAAGCAGTGCGTCGGCATCGAGCCCGGCCGGAAATTCACGCTGCACTTCGAGGGTATCGGCACTCAGAATAAAAACCCGCTGCGCTGTCGGTGAACTGACCGCCAGGTGTGGGCTGCCGTCATCAAAAAACAACACCCGCTCGGGCCGCAAGCCAACGGTGGCCTGGCGCGCGATCAGGCCACTGAAAAGATCGATCTTGAGCACCCGGTTGGTGGCGGCATCGGTGACATAAGCGAAGACCCCATCGGCGGACAGACTCAGATGTCGGGGATTCACCGCAATCGGCAGAGCAATGCGGTCGAGGGCGCGGGCATTGGCGCTGTTGAAGAGATGGATGACCCGCTCCCCGGTGCTGACCACGTAAAGCCGCCGCCGCTGCGCATCGACGGCAATCTCGCCGAGAGGACCGGGGAGACCGAGGGCGGCGGTCACCACATTCTGGTCGGTGCGCACCAGATACAGGGTGTCAATGTTGTCGCAGAGCACATAGGCGAGATCGCCACCCAGCGGCATTTCTTGCCCACGAGCGGAAAAGAGCGGGACAAAGCCGGACTCTTTGAGCATCTGTGCCGTCAGGTGCCAGTCGACAAAGAGACAGGTGCTGTCGCTTCCGGCAAAGGTCACCGGCCGGCTGAACGGAAGTTCGATGAGTTGATCGACAAACTCGGTGCCGGGGCTCTGCGCCACCTTGATCTGCTTGAGTTTGAAGCGGATGCGGCGACATTCCCCGGCGGGGAAAGGCCCGATGCCGAGCAGCAACTGCCGCCCCTGCACCTGCTGCCGGTCAATCGCCACCGGACCCGCCGGCAGATCGATCCACAGGTCACCGAGCAGCAGCCCCACCTCGGCAATTTCAAAGGAAACCTGCTCGGAGCAGACCCCGGTGGTCGAGAAATAGAGCGAGGCCAAGGTCTGCCCCGAAGACACCCGCAAAGACGGCTCCGAAGAAAGGCTGACGGGCGCGCAACCGCAAAGGAGGAGCAGGACGACAAGCAGGAAACGTTTAAACCGGCGTATTGTCATTGGGACACCACCTGTGTTTTTCTGAAAGGGATATTCCAAAAGCATCGACACAAAGACGCAGAGGAAACCAATCCCCCCTGCCCCCC
>JAQYWA010000090.1 GCA_030145265.1 Desulfuromonas sp.
AGCCGCGTAACCCGGTGGCTTTCGCCAAGGCGCTGTCGAAGCTGATGGCTGAAGGGGTGAGCGCCAGCTGATAGCGGGCTACGCTCTCTTGAAAATCGCAGGATAAAAAGGCGGGCCGGGGATTTTCCCCGGCCCGTTTTTTTAGGTGCCTGTTCTTCTCTACCTTTTCAACCCGCAAAACCATAGAACCGGCGGGTCGCGTCCCGCCAGACGCCTTACTTTTTGTCCGAGCCCACAAAAAGTAAGCAAAAAATGGCTCCTTGCGGGGCGCATTATGGTCGCCGGGGTTAGTGCTCCGATAACCATTAGGGAGAGAAACACTGGTGGCACTTCGTGGCATGGGCTTGAAATGCTACCATTGGTCTTAGGTCAAGCTTGTTGTGTTATGGCAGGACATTTCGTCAGAGTGCTGTGGGGTGAAAACCGATAAGCAAAGGCAAAAGCCAACGCCTGCACTGCATTCCTGGTGGCTTTTGATTTTTAGCAGCGCCGGTGTTTGCAACAGCCACGCTGACTGCGTGAACAATGGCACTGTCGTTCGCAAGTGGGGCGATCGAAGCTCTGCCGCCAGTCAATTGCGCCAACGGCATTAAAATCTGGCGCCCTCTCGCGACCGATATGCGGCGCAGCCAGAGTTTCTTTTGGTTACTTTTCATTTGCGCTCAAAGAAAAGTAACCCGGCTGTCGGGCCGGGACCCGACGGTGTTAAAGGTTTTTGTTTTTAGTTTGATTTCGTTGCCTCTAGAAAGTCAGAACAGGTTTGCGTAGGTTACGCCTTAGGCGACTTCCGCAGTGAGTTGTTTTGCATTTCAAGGTTGTAAACCCCCTCCGGTTCTGATAACAAAGCCACCAGCGTTTATAATCGATTCCGCCAGATCTCTTGGCACTGAACATTTTGGAGGATATACGATGGAACCGGATTTGAATCTGCTCGAGTACCTGACCGGCAAAGGGGTGCATCACATCGAGGAGGTGGTCAGGGGGGCCCAGCATCTGCCGCGAACCGTCGTCGGCGTCGCTACCCATCTGCTCGATATGGACGGCAACGTCGATCTGCTGACGGCCAAGCAGCAGGTCACCTACGAAAAATTCCTCAAGCCGCTGCTCATCGACGTTCCCTGCCAGGGAGTCTCCGGGCCGGAGAGCTGCCGGGGCAACGGCCTGATTGAGACCGAGGCCCTGATCGCCTGCTACAACAGCGGGGAGTTTAGGTGCCGCGCCTGCCGGGCTGCACTTTCCGCGCAAGGCGACTGATCTTCCCGTTCGGCACGGGGGAAAACAATAAAAAGGGGAGGCGACATTTTGCTATGTCGTCTCCCCTTTTTATATGCGCAGATTCTGTTAGTAGAGCGGCCCGATCAGATCGAGGTGGGTCAGGTAGAGGCGCAGGTCGAACTCCAGCTGGTGATAGTCCGGTTCGATGTGTTCGCAGAGGCTGTAGAAGGCCTTGTTGTGGTCCTTCTCTTTGAGATGTGCCAGTTCGTGGGCGACGATCATCCGCAAAAATTCCATTGGCGCGGTCTTGAAAACGACGCCGATGCGGATCTCGTTTTTCGCCTTGAGCTTGCTCCCCTGCACCCGGGAGATGAAGGTGTGCAGCCCGAGAGCGTGATGGATCACGTTGATCTTGCTGTCGAAGACCACCTTGCTTAAGGGAGGGGTTTTGCGCAGGAACTGGTTCTTGAGCTCGACGGTAAAGTCGTAGAGTGCCTTGTCGGTCTTGATCTCATGGGCGCTCGGAAACCGCTTGAGCAGCACCTCGCCCAGCCGTTGTTCGGCGATGAGCCGCTGCACCTGCCCGGTCACCTGTTCCGAATAGCCCGCCAGATATTTTAATTCCTGCATCCGCTTTTGATCTTTCCCTGAAGTGTTCATCTGGCCGTAAACTAACACAAAAAAAGGCGCCGCAGCGCCTTTTTTCATTTTTACACATCAGATGGCGACGCCATCAAACGATGGCTTTCATGCCCTGCATCGCTGCGCGCAGTTCCTGTCCGATTTCTTCGATCAGGTGGTCGCGGATTTCGGCGTTGACTTCAACGAGGGTACTGTTGTCGACGCTATTGTCCTTGAGCTCGAGGCCCTTGCCGATCACGTCGGTGTCGACGGCAGCCATGAAGTCCTTGAGCAGCGGCACGCAGGCGTGGGCGAAGAGGTAGCAGCCGTACTCGGCGGTGTCGGAGATGACGCGGTTCATCTCGTACAGCTTCTTGCGGGCGATGGTGTTGGCGATCAGCGGCGTTTCGTGCAGCGACTCGTAGTACGCCGATTCGGGCTCGATGCCGGAGCAGACCATGCTTTCGAAGGCGAGCTCGACGCCGGCCTTGACCATGGCGACCATCAGGATTGCCTTGTCGAAGTATTCCTGCTCGGAGATCTCGCCGGCGGCTTCGGTTTTCTCGAAGGCACTCTGGCCGGTCTGCTCGCGCCAGGTCAGCAGGTTGATGTCGTCGTTGGCCCAGTCTTCCATCATGGTTTTGGAGAACTCGCCGGAGATGATGTCGTCCATGTGCTTCTCGAACAGGGGACGCATGATTTCCTTAAGCTCTTCGGCCAGCTCGAAGGCTTCAATCTTGGCCGGGTTGGAGAGGCGATCCATCATGTTGGTGATACCGCCGTGCTTGAGGGCTTCGGTGATGGCTTCCCAGCCGTACTGAATGAGCTTGACGGCGTAGGGGGCGTCGATGCCGTTTTCGGTCATCTTGTCGAAGCAGAGCAGGGCACCGGCTTGCAGCATGCCGCAGAGGATGGTCTGCTCGCCCATGAGGTCGGACTTGACCTCGGCGACGAAGGAGGACTCGAGCACGCCGGCGCGGTCGCCGCCCTGGGCGGAGCAGAGGGCCTTGGCGATTTCGAGGCCGTCGCCCTTGGGATCGTTCTCGGCGTGGACGGCGATCAGGGTCGGCACGCCGAAGCCGCGGACGTACTCGGCGCGTACTTCGGAACCGGGGCACTTGGGGGCGACCATGATGACGGTGAGGTCTTTGCGGATCTGGGTGCCTTCTTCGACGATGTTGAAGCCGTGGGCATAGGAGAAAACCGCGGCCTGCTTCATCAGCGGCACGACGGTGTTGACCACGTCGGTGTGCTGCTTGTCGGGGGCGAGGTTCATGACGATATCGGCGGTGGGCAGCAGTTCTTCGTAGCTGCCGACGGTGAAGCCGTTTTCACTGGCGTTGAGAAAGGACTGACGCTTTTCGGCAATCGCTTCCTTGCGCAGGGTGTAGGAGACGTCGAGGCCGCTGTCGCGCATGTTCATGCCCTGGTTGAGGCCCTGGGCGCCGCAGCCGACGATGACGATTTTTTTACCTTTGGCGTACTCGCAGCCGCCTTCGAATTCGGAGGCATCCATGAAGCGGCAAGTGCCGAGTTCTTCGAGCTGGCGACGCAGCGGCAGCGAATTGAAGTAGTTCTGACCCATTGTGGTTATCCTTTGAACTGGTTGAGGTTATGCGGAAGTAGAAGATGAGGTGGGAATCTATGTGCGGCGCGGCAAATGTTCCGCTGCTATCCGAGTAGGGCGTACCTTAGCGGAATTTCTGTGTTGCGTAAATTGATTTGTTTTGCATGTTGTGTTGTGTTGTGTGCAATGATTGGGTTTTGCCTTTAGGCTGATTCTGATGCTTTTTTAAACCAGAACCGGCGGGTTGCGTCCCGCCAGACGCCTTACTTTTTGTCCGAGGCCACAAAAAGTAAGCAAAAAATGGCTCCTTCGCGGGGCGATGACTGTCGCGGAGATTGGTGGTTCGATGGGAGGTAATATGCAAAGAAAACGTTGGCTCTTCGTGGCATAGGTCTGAAATGCGACCTGTGGTTGGAGATCATGCCTGGCGTGCCACGGCAGAACATTTCGTTCAAGTGCTGTGGAGTGAAAACTGAAAAACAAAGGCAAAGGCAAAGATAAGGCCAACGCCAACGCCAACGACTGCACCACTGGGGTTTTTGATTTTTAGCAGCGCCGGTGTTTGCAACAGCCGTGCTGACTGCCTGAACAAACACTGCCGTTCGCAAGTGGGACGATCGAAGCTCTGTTGTCAGTCAATTGCAGTAAAAGCATTCAAAGCCAGCGTCCTTTCGCGACCGTTATGCGGCGCAGCCAGAGTTTCTTTTGGTTACTTTTCATTTGCGTTCAAAGAAAAGTAACCCGGCTGTCGGGCCGGGACCCGACGGTTTTAAAGGGTTTGCTTTTTGCCAGATTCAGTTGTTTTCTTAAAGTCAGGACCGTCGGGACTCGCCCCGACAGGCGACCTACTTTTTATGAGTCGACAAAAAGTAGGCAAAAACCGGCTTCCCCTGCGGGGGGCATTGCTGTCGCTGTGGTCAGTGCTCCGATGACCGTTGCTGCCGATAAACCATGCCGGTGCTTCGTGGCGAGGGTCCGGAATGCGACTTGTGGCTGCAGATCAAGTCCGGCGTGTTCTGACAACACATTTCGTTCAAGTGCTGTGGAGAGAAAAACCGATAAAACAAAAGCTCAATGCCTTAACGCCGATGTTGTATCGAAAGTGGTTTTTCATATTCATCAGCTTCGGTCTTTGCTCAGCTACGCTAACTGACCGTTGGTCGAAGACCGTTCTGGGCGGCGTTGAAAAATTCTTCCGTCCTGCGCCGCTCTGCGTTAGGATACTCCTTCTCGAAATAAACTCAGTTCATGACAATATAGCTTTGGAGGTTTCATGAAAGACTTGCAGTCGATCAACTTCAACACCCGCATTTGCGCGGTCATCGGCAACCCGGTGTCGCACAGCCTGTCGCCGGCCATCCACAACGCCGGTTACGCCGAGCGTGATTTGGATTTCCTGTACGTCCCTTGTCAGGTCGAAGATGTTCAGGGGATGCTGGCCGGGATGCGGGCCATGCACAACTTCCGCGGCCTGAGCGTGACCATTCCGCACAAGGTCGAAGCGATGAAGTATGTCGATGAGGTGGTGGAGGCCGACCGCGTCATCGGTTCGATCAACACTATTGTCAAGCAGGATGATGGCCGCTTGATCGGTATGGGCACCGACGGGCCGGGGGCGCTCAAGGCGCTGCTCGACGCCGGCGTGGTCCTCGACGGCAAGAACTTGCTGATGCTCGGTTGCGGCGGCGCGGCGCGGGCGATCGCCTTTACCCTCGCGCAGCAGACCGCTCTGGCGGAACTGGCGCTGCTCGACATCAACGAGCCGATGCTGCAGGGACTGGTCGCCGACCTCAAGACTCATACCGCGGCCACCATCCGCAGCGCCCGGCTCGATGATGTGTCGCTGGCCGCCGCCATGGCCAAGGCCGACGTCATCGTTCATTGCACCCCGATCGGCATGCACCCCAAGGAGGATGCCTCGCTGGTCCCCGCCGAACTCTTTCGCAGCGGTCAGGTGGTCTTCGACATCGTCTACACCCCGCTGAAAACCAAGCTACTGAAAGAAGCCGAGGCGCGCGGGTTGCAGATTGTCTCTGGCGTCGAGATGTTCATCAATCAGGCGGTGCTGCAGTTCGAACAGTTTACCGGCACAGACGCCCCGGACGAGGTGATGCGGAAAGTGGTGATGGAGCACCTGCAATCATGAATATCGTACTGATTGGATACCGGGGAACCGGCAAGAGCGAAGTGGGGCAGCGTCTCGCCAGCCGCCTCGGCAGGCAGCTGGTCGGTATGGACGCCGAGATCGTCAGGCAGGCCGGGATGAGCATTCCGGCCATCGTCGAAAAGTTTGGCTGGAACCATTTTCGCGACCTGGAAACCGAAGAGGCCCGCAAGCTCTCGGGGCAGGACGGGCTGGTCATCGATTGCGGCGGTGGCGTCATCGAACGACCGGAAAACGTCGCCATTCTGCAGCAGAACGCCCGGGTCTTCTGGCTGCAGGCGGAGGTAGCCACCATCGTCGGGCGCATTCAGGGCGATACCGAGCGGCCGGCGCTGGTCGCGGGCAAGACCTTCACCGAAGAGGTGGCCGAAGTCCTTGAGCGGCGCACGCCCCTGTACCGCAACGCCGCCCACCACGAGATCAGCACGGACGCGCTGACCCCGGAGCAGTTGGCCGATGCGATCCTGGCGCTTTTTGAGCAGTGAAATAAAAGACAAAGATGACCTGAACGGTAATCTTGTGGTGTGATGTGACGTGTAAGAACCCTTGGACGTGTCAAACCCGCACTCCTCGTCCACTCCTGATATGACGTAAGACATGTCCGGGATTATTGGAAAGGAGAACGGCCATGTCAGACAAATTTACCGAAGCTTCTTACGAGCTCGAAGAGAAAAACGCCTACGTATGTGAAACCTGCAACGACTTTTACGGTCATGGAAAAAAAGATAACAAAGAGCGTGACCTTAAGCATGCTGTTAAAATTGACAAGTCCGATGAGGGCAAAGCGCGAGTCATCAAGCATTGACCGGAGCAAAATGGAACATTCCACCCGCTGTGGTTCCTGCTAAAGTGACTCGCTGATTGACAGAAAAAAAGGATTGGTCCCATGTGGCGACCGGTCCTTTTTTTACGTCTTTATGATCAAAAACATTATCAACGCAATGGCGCAGAGACGCAGAGAAAACCGGAAATCCATTTTTGTTTAAGCTTTTCCTCTGCGCCATTGCGTCTCTGCGTTAAAACTAGCTTTTGATTTGTCTTGGTGTCTTTGCGGCTTGAGCGAGCAGGGTGAGCGGCGTGAGCCGAAGGGTTTCCGGCGCGTTTCTTCAATTATTGCATTTCGGAACAAATCGATTTAGTATCTTCGCCGGTCAACTCAATATAAATCGGCCGCTTCAGGCCTTGGGAGGAGAACTGTTTTGAGCAATGCAGCAGAGGTAGAAGAGGGTGTATGTCCGCCGGTCGATTTGAGCGGGGATGCGGGCTGGGCCGTATTCGATGCGCCGGCGCTGGTCGGCGCTTCGTTGCGCTTTGTTTCCGGCGAGCCGGACGGCAACCGCTACCGGGTCCGCTACTATCGTGACGCAGAGCAGCAGCTGCGGGCGCGGATCTGGTTCGGCCCCGAAACCGAAGGCCCTCCGGGGCATGCCCACGGCGGCTCCATGGCGGCCGTGCTCGACGAGGTGCTCGGGCTGGCAGCCTGGGCGGCCGGTTATCCGATCGTGGTAGGCAACCTCAATATCAGCTTCCGCAATTTGCTGCCGCTGGAGCAGGTGGTGACGGTGGAGAGTAAGGTGGTTTCCGCCGAAGGGCGCAAGGTGATGGTGCATGGCCGGATCTGTCTGGGTGAGACGGTCTTCGCCTCGGCCGAGTGCCTGTGTATTACCATCCCAGGCAAATGATCGATACGCTCTTTCTGTGAAACTCTAGCCACCGGTCATTCCGGTGGTTTTTATTTGGTGCGCCAGGCATGGCGCGTGGCGTGTAAACGCCATCCGGTTGGATGTGGTGTCCAACTGGAGACTTGGGGGTGAAAGTCCCCTACTGACCCTGATGACGGGAACCGTTAGCTGAACGGCAAGGGTGTCCATCGCGAGGTGGAATCTGAAGGAAGCCGCAGGCAAAATCCCGGCCCGACGAACAGAAATCGCATACGAGGCAGTTCCATCCGGGCGAGAAGGCCAATATCT
>JAQYWA010000091.1 GCA_030145265.1 Desulfuromonas sp.
TTCAACCTCCTGCCGCAGCTTATCCAGGGCCGCCAGGTCGACCAGTGCATATCGCTGCTGCAGGGTCTCGGGGGTAGCCACCGGGTGGTCGGCCCCGCCGCGCAGGCGGCGCGGAGAGCGCAGCACATCGGAAGGGATGCTGATGTGGGCCGGGCCGCTGCCGCGATGGGCCGCCATGATGGCCGCGACCAGTTTGCCTTCCAACTGCCCACGGTGGGACACCAGGGTATTGTAGCGGGTGCAGTGACGGAACATGCCGACCGTATCGACGGCGGTGCACGAAGAATCCTGCAAGGCCCGCTTGCCGAATTGGGGGAGCGCGGTCTGGGCGGTGATCACCAGCATCGGCACGCTGTCGGCATAGGCCGAAGCGACCCCGGTAATCAGGTTGGTCGCCCCGGGGCCGGTGGTCGAGCAGCAGACCCCCAGTTTGCCAGTTTCGCGGGCATAACCGTCGGCCATGAAGGCGGCGCCGGATTCGTGACGGGCCACCACCGGGCGAGGCCCGCCGCGGCGGAGGCTGCGGGCCAGGGCATTGTACAATGGCTCGATGGCGCCACCGGGAACGCCGAAGACGTAATCAACCCCCATCTGTTCGAGGTAGCCTATGATCAGGTCTCCAAGTTCCGGGGCCTGGCAGGGTTCTTCGACGGGATTTTCTGCGGAACTATCCGTCTGGACAAATGGCATGGTTTTCTCCTGCTCATAAAATAAACACAATACGCAATAACAGACAAAGCCACAAAACAGGTCAGAATATCAGCGGGTACGCAACAGATGGCAGAGATCTTTTACGCTAAGGAAAAATCCCATGCGTCGATCGGCGCTGGACGACCGATATGATACCCCTGGGCAAAATCGATCCCCATTTCACGCAGCACGTTTAGATCGATTTCATTTTCGACAAACTCGGCAACAGTCTCCTTGCCGAGGGTACGGGCGATTTCTTGAATGGACCGGACCAGCGCCAGATTCACCGGATCGCTGCCCAGGTCGCGGATGAACGAGCCATCGACCTTGATGCTGTCGGCGGGGAACTGCTTCAGGTAACTGAAGGTGCTGAAACCGGTGCCGAAATCGTCGACGGCAAAACTGCAGCCGAGCTCCTGCAGGCGGGCGATCATTTTCTGGGTTGCAGTAACGTTGGTCAGGCTGGCGCTTTCGGTCAGTTCGAAAATAACCCGTCGGGGATCGACATTTTCCTTGCGCAGCATCTCTTCAATCAGCGGCATGATGCTGCCATCGCTAAAGGCATGGGCCGACAGGTTGATCGCCAGCTTTTTGAGCCGGGGATACTGCCCTAGCAGACTGATGGCATTGCGGATGACCCAGTGGTCGACCATGTGCATTTCGCCAGATTTTTCCAGCGCCGGGATGAACGCTTTGGGCAGCACCTCGCCATGATCGGGAAGATCGAGTCGGACCAGCGCCTCGTAATGATTAATCTCGCCGCTGGAGATATGCAGAACCGGTTGGAAATGAAATTTGAGACAATCGCCGGAAATCGCCTTGCGCACCTTGCGGACCCAATCCAGGTTATGGCGTAGTTCGTCGCTTTCGCGATCTTCGGGATCGTAAACATGGACCCGGTTGCGCCCCCGACCCTTGGCCACGTACAGCGCAATATCCGACTGCTTCAGGTATTCTTCGGTGCGGGCCGCCTTGCCGTTGATTTCGCTGATGCCAATACTGCAACTGACCTCGGCCAACTGCCCCTCGATCCGGCACTGCAGCCCCTGGATCGTGTCTCGGAATTCGTCGGCGATATCCCGGGCCTGCCCGAGGTCGGTGTTGGCCAGCAGCACCGCATATTCGTCGCCGCCGAGACGACAGAGCAAATCCGACCGGCGCAGCCGTTTGGACAGCAGTTCAGCGATCTGCTTGAGCACCATGTCACCATGGTAGTGACCGAAGCTGTCGTTGACCACTTTAAAATGGTCGAGATCGATATACAGCAGAGCATGGTTGCCTTGCCCGCGTGCGCTGAGAGCCGCCATCTGCTTAAGCGAATGGGTAAAATAATGCCGGTTGAACAACCCGGTCAGGGTGTCGTGCATGGCCAGGTGTTCGAGCTCAGCCAGGGCTTTCTTCCGCTTGGTGATATTGTACAGACAACCCGAAACCGAACGACCACCAGAAACGTTGGCCATGCTATCAAGACGGCATTCGACCCAGACCGGCTCTCCCTGGCTATTTTTAAGGCGCAACTCCAGGACACAGTCCTTAAGGGCGCCGGAAAGCAGTACCCGCAACCGGTTCTGGTAAATCTGCCAATCGGCATCCTGCCCTTCGTCCCGAAAATCGCTCAATTTGCGCCCCAGAGACTGGTCAAAGGTAAAGCCGGTCAGTTTCTCCCAGGCCCGGTTGAGAAAATGCAACTTCCCTTCCGAGTCGAGTTCAAGGACCACGGCACTCAAGCTGTCGAGCAGATGCTGGTGCGCTAGAGAAACCGCCCGGCAGGTCTCGCGGCTTTCCCGCAGAGACTTGACCCGGGCGGCAAACTGCTTATTGCTGACCATGTAGTCTTCGCGACGGGCGGCAATCTCGGTGATCCGGCGCAGGGGGTCGGCCATAAAGGGCTTGGCAATAAAATCGGCGGCCCCATCAAGCATCAGCTCCTCGGCCAGGTCCATGGTGCTGTGCGCGGTCATGATCACCACCGGCTGACCGGGATGCTCCCGCAGGATACGCTGCAGCACCTGCTTACCCGAAAGCTGCGGCAACATGACATCGAGCAGCACCAGGTCATGGCGACGGCACATCCATGCATCCAGCCCGGCCTGACCATCGACGACGATTTCCACATCGAAGCGGGGACGCAGAATCCGCTCGGCCAGCAGGGCCGTTTCCTCGCAATCTTCTACCACCAGCAGTTTCGGCTTCTGAACGACCTTGAGCGGGGCGTCCATGCATTCGGCGACCGCCGCGGGAAGTTGGTCATGCTTTTCAAAAGGGATCACGGCGTTGATGCCGAATTCACGAGCCGTGGTTTCAGCAATGCGTTCGCACCAGGTGGTCGCCACGATAATCAGGGGAATGGAGCTTCGGCAACGGAAGATGCCGGAACGGACCATGCGGCCCAGGCGCCAGCCATCGAGGGGCGCAATGTCAACATCGGTAACCAGCAGGTCGATCGATTCGTTCCGCAGTACAGTAACCGCTGCCCGACCGTTATCTGCTTCGGTGATGCACAAAAAGCCGGCCTGGACAAGGGTCTGTTTCAGCGTCTGGCGTGCTTCCGGATCGTTGTTAACCAAGAGGATATGTACTTCTGATGACATCCTTAGCAATCTCCTGAAACAGGCAGTCAAAAAAATGGCCTGCTCATCGTCAAAAAGAGAACTCGCATCAGCGAAATCCACTCACTGATCACACTAGAATCGCCTAATGGCGGTAGGGGTTCCGTCAATTCTGTCTGTGTGCCCCCCTTCTTTTCACTCAAGACAGCGGAAAACATCAGCTTGAAGCGCCACAGAACCCAGCGAAACACAATCTAATCTAATTATGCAATATTTATGCCCCCTTTGCTGACATTAAATTAGAAGGGACGAAAAATTTGTTTTCCCTCACAACGTCCTCGGCCAACTGCAACCAGCCAACGAACCAGACCGGGAGATGCTGCGTTCAAAGTTCTTGACAAGAGCCCACACAGAGAATAAAATTCAGCAATCATGGAAACTAAAAGAACAATCGACGAAACAGACCTGCAGATCCTGGAGATTCTTCAAGACAAGGCCCGCATCCCCAACGCCGAAATCGCCCGCCAAGTCGGCATGGCTCCGTCTGCCGTCCTGGAGAGAATCCGCAAACTGGAACATCAGGGCATCATCTCCGGCTACGAGGTCCGCCTTAATCCTAAGCACTTCGGCCAAAAATTGTCCGCCTTTGTCTTTATCGAGACCAACCACACCGACAATGGCACCTTGGCCGGACAACTGGCCGACATCACCGGCGTCCAGGAAATCCACCAGGTTGCCGGCGACGATGGATATCTGCTAAAATTGCGTGTTGCCGACACGGAAGCCCTTGGCCATATCCTCCGGAACGAAATCGCCACCATTGAAGGCGTTCGCACGACCCGGACCCAGATCGTCCTCTCAACCCTCAAGGAAACCCGGCGAGTCAGTCTCAATCCACCACTTGAGGATTGATCTCATAATCCCACGATACAACAATAGCCCAGCCAACAAACCAGGGCAAAGCATTTATCTATCAGCAATTTAACAATATCCGCAAATACCCAACAAACCCGGAGGTGCTCCCTATGCCGATGTCTGACTCATTCAAATCACGCTTATTTCCTGTGGCCAAGGAAATTGCAGCCCACTACGGCACGCCTTTTCATATCTATGACGAGGCGGGCATCCGCGCAACCGGCGAGCAGCTCAAGCAAGCGTTTGCCAGCATCGACGGGTTTCGCGAATATTTTGCCGTCAAAGCCCTGCCCAACCAGCGGATTATGCAGATAATGAAAGAGATGGGCTTCGGCTTCGACTGCAGCTCAATCCCCGAACTGATCCTCAGCCGCCAGCTCGGTGCCAGCGGTGAAGAGATCATGTTCACCTCGAACAACACCAGCAACGAAGAGTTTCTATTCGCCGAGCAGGACGGCGGCTGCATTCTCAACCTTGACGACATCAGCCTGATCGACAAAGTGCCCAACTTCCCCGAACTGGTCTGCTTTCGCTACAACCCCGGCCCACGCCGCACCGGCAACGTGATCATCGGCAACCCGGTCGAGGCCAAGTACGGCGTCACCCACGAGCAGGTGGTCGAAGCCTACCGGCGGGCCAAGAGCCGCGGCGCCAAGCGATTCGGCCTGCATACCATGGTGGCCTCCAACGAGCTGGATTACAGTTACATGGTGGAAACCGCCCGCATGGTCCTCGATATTGCAGAACTGGTGGAAAAAGAACTCGGCATCCGCTTCGAGTTCGTCAACATCGGCGGCGGCTTCGGCATTCCCTACCAACCCGAACAACAGCCCCTCGACCTGCAGTCGATGGCCAAAGAAATCACGGAACAGTTCGACGCCTTCAAGGCCAAGCACGGCTACGCCCCGCGCATGTACATGGAAAGCGGCCGTTTCATGACCGGTCCCCATGGCGCCCTGGTCACCACCGCTATCAACGCCAAGGACACCTATCGCAAGTACATCGGCCTCGACGCCTGCATGTCATCGCTGATGCGGCCGGCTCTTTACGACTCGTATCACCACATCGACGTGATCGGCAAAGAAAACCAAGCAAAAACCGAAGTCTACGACGTGGTCGGCTCTCTGTGCGAGAACAACGACAAATTCGCCACTGGGCGCGAACTGCCGCCGATCGTCGATGGCGACACCGTGGTCATCCACGACAGCGGTGCCCACGGCCACGCCATGGGTTTTCAGTACAACGGCCGCCTGCGCCCGAAAGAGCTGCTGCTGCGCGAAGACGGCAGTGTCGAACTGATCCGCCGGGAAGAAACGGTGGAAGACTACTTCGCCACCTGCAATTTCAGCCCCGACCAGTTCCGGCCCGGCCAGGGCTGACCCCCCCCTCAAAAAAAACAGCGGGCCGGCTTTTACGCCGACCCGCTGTTTTCTCCTATCCAATCCCGCACCAACAAACCTCCCGATTTTGATTGACCGGTCCTTTTTGCCCACCTATCATGCGCACAAGGCGCTCGCCTGCACTTCTTCGGCAAACGGATAATCATGATGGCGTCGCAAAAATTTCGCCCTACGGCGTTACGGCGCTTTTTCAGGACCTCTACCTACCTGATGCAGGCCTTCCACCAGGCCCTGTAGATCGAAATTTTTAGCCATCCGATGAATATTTGCGAAGGCATAAAAACATACACTCTCCCCGGGAGATCAACATCATGGAAATCGAAAGAGGCTCCGATAAAATCGCCAAAACCCTGCGGGTGATGATTCTCGACAAGCCGGGCTACCTCGGCAAGCTGACTTCGGCCATCGGCATGTCGGGCAGCAGCATCGGCGACATCCGCCTGGTCCGCATGGGACTGAACCACAACACCCGGGAAATGACCATCTACGTCGACTCGGAAGAGCAGATGGAGGGAATTCTAGACAACCTGGCCAAGGTCGAGGGGATCATCGTCGAAGACGTCATCGACCTGGTGCACCAGCTGCACGAAGGGGGCAAAATCGCCATGAAGGGGACGCTTCCCCTCAACAGCATCAGCGACATCCGCAAAATTTACACCCCCGGTGTTGCCACCATCTGCCGTGACATTTTCAAAAAACCGGAGCTGGCCTACAAATACACCGCCATCCCCAACCAGGTGGCAATCGTCACCAACGGCACGGCAATTCTCGGCCTCGGCGACATCGGCGCGGTGGCGGGAATGCCGGTCATGGAAGGCAAGGCGGCCCTGTTCGACCGCCTGGTCGGGGTCAGCGGCATCCCGATCCTGATTTCAAGCAAGGACCCGGCGGTGATCATCGAAACGGTGAAAAACATCGCTCCCACCTTCGGCGCTGTCAAGCTCGAAGACATCGCCGCCCCCGAGTGCTTCGAAATCGAAGACGTGCTGGATGCGGCCCTCGATATCCCGGTCATGCACGACGACCAGCACGGCACCGCCGTGGTGGTGCTGGCCGCCCTGCTCAACGCCACCAGGTTCTCGGGCCTAATGCTGAGCAAGTCGGCCATTGGCGTCATCGGCCTCGGCGCAGCGGGAATGGGGATCTCCAAACTGCTGCTGTCGTACGGGGTGAAAAAAGTCATCGGCACCGACCTCAACCAGATCGCCCGCGAACGCCTGGCAGCAGCCGGCGGCGAAGCCGGCACCCTGCAGGAAGTGATGGACGGGGCCAACATCGTCATCGCCACCACCGGCTGTCCCGGGTTGATCAAACCGGCCATGGTGAAGAAAGGGCAGGTGATCCTGGCCCTGTCCAATCCCAATCCGGAAATCACTCCCGAGGACGCGGTTGCGGCCGGCGCTGCCTTTGCCGCCGACGGCAAGAGCGTCAACAACGCCCTCGGTTTTCCCGGCATCTTTCGCGGTGCCCTCAATGTGCGGGCCCGCACCATCAACAACAAGATGAAGATCGCCGCCGCCAAGGTCATCGCGGCCTGTGCCGAAGAGGGCGAACTGGTCCCCTCCATCCTCCATAACGAAGTCCACCAGAAGGTCGCCGAAGCGGTCGAGCGCGCGGCCCTGGAATCGGGCGTGATCAAGCCCTGGGAATAGACAGATCAGGGGCGGAGGCTTCTTCCTCCGGCCCCAGGAGGCTGTCGGACTTGACGGGCCGAAACGAAAAATCGGATGGTCGAGACCAGATTTTCGAGGATTTGAGAGCGAATAGAAGGGCTATTTGTCGAAAATCGTCGGAAATATGGGCCGATCAGTCGATTTTGCAGTCGGTTTATGTGAAGGCCAACAGCCTCCTAGCTTCAGCACCCCGCCGAATCACCTCGACTCCGAATAAACATTTACGGCAGCCTTGGGGCATATAAAACACCAAAAACCACAAAAAATTGGACCGTCCGCAACACCTCAG
>JAQYWA010000092.1 GCA_030145265.1 Desulfuromonas sp.
GGCTGTGTCTGCCTCAGCCGCGGTTTCCCCGACTACCGATGAAAATCCTCCCCTTCAAATTCTAGTGCTTCACTCTTATCATGCTGGTATGGCTTGGACCGACAGTATCATGCAGGGAATGTTCGAGACTTTCAGGTCGTCGGGCATGAAAGTTCACCTTCACGTCGAATATCTCGATACCAAGCGCAACCCGGACCCGGCGTATCTGGAACAATTCGACACTCTATTGCAACGCAAGTTAGAAGCGCTCTCTTTCGATCTGATTCTGGTGTCCGACAACGATGCCCTGAACCTTGCGTTGCGTCATCGCGCCGACACTTTTGCCGGTATTCCCATCGTATTTTGCGGAATTAACAATTTTGAGCCGTCGATGCTGGGTGGCCAGCGGAAGATTGCCGGTATTGTCGAACGCCCCGGTTATCGGGAGACCCTGGAGATGGCCCTGCGGCTGCATCCGGGCACCCGTGAAGTGGTGGTGGTTGGTCGCACCGATACCCTTAGCGAACGGCTGATTTCAGCGAGCATTTCGGTTGCGGCCCGCGACATTGAGGCGGATGTACGTTTCGTTTTCTGGAACGATCTGCCGATCGAGACCTTGCAGCACCAGCTGGCCGGGCTTGCCGACGGGCAACTGGTGTTGCTCGGAACGACCATCCGAAATCAGGCAGGCCGAGTCTTTACCTATGTCGAGAGCTGCCAACTGATTCGCGAGGCTTGCCCGGTTCCTCTATATGGAAGCTGGGACTTTTTCCTAGGTCACGGCATTGTTGGCGGTCTTCTGGCTAATGGTGCAAGTCAAGGGCAACTGGCCGCAGCTCTGGCCGTACGTATCCTTCGGGGGGAGGACCCCGACATCATCCCGGTTGACAGGAAATGTGCCAATGTGCCGATGTTCGACTACCGGGAACTGCGCCGTTTTGGCATTTCCGAGTCTGTTTTACCGGAAGGCAGCGTTGTCATTAACCGTCCTTCCTTGTTTTACCCGGTCCACAAGCGTGATTTCTGGATTGTTGTCGGCTTGCTGATTAGCTTGCTGGTTTCTACCCTGTGGTTGCTGCTGAGCAATTTTCGGCGAAAGAAAGCCGAATCGGCCCTGCGTGAAAGCGAAGAGCGGCTGCGGCTGGCCCTTGATGGTTCACGGGATGGCATGTGGGACTGGAATGCCGTGACCGGCAATAATCTTGTCGATGAACGCTGGTGTTCGATGCTCGGTTATACCAAGCAGGAAATCGTCGAGGACTTTGATCAATGGCAATCTCTGGTTCACCCCGAAGATCTTCCGGATATCATCGACGCTCAACGGGAGTGTATGGATGGGAAAAAATCCCATTTTGTCGGTGAATTCCGTATGCGCACCAAGGCCGGCGACTGGAAATGGATTCTCGGTCGCGGGGCGGTGGTCGAGCGGGACGGTACGGGAAAGCCGCTGCGGCTTGCCGGCACGCACAAGGACATCTCGCAGCAGAAGGCGACGGAACAGGCTCTTAAAAACGCATTTGATGAGGCGGAAGCGGCTCGTGATAAAATCAACGCCATTCTCCGTTCGATTGCCGATGCCTTGATTGTTACCGATAATCAGGGACGCATTATCCTCATGAACCAGACGGCAGAGCGGCTTTTCAACACCCGTTTTGAGACGATTGCCGGCAAGTATGTGCAGCTGCTGGAGGACTCGGCGGTCTTTTATTCCCGGTTTTCGGCCATTCTGGCGGGTGAGGATGACAGCTCGGCCGAGGATCTGGAACTGTATCACCCGGAGTTGAAAGAGTTCCGGGTTTTTCAGGTGCGCCTGTTTATTGTGCACAACCAACAAGGAGAACGAGTCGGCGTAGTCGCCATTCTGCAGGATGTGACCAGATCTCGCGAGATGGATCGCATGAAAAGCGAGTTCATTTCGACCGCCGCTCATGAACTGCGTACGCCGTTGACTGTCATTCTCGGTTTCGCTGAACTGATGTTGTTGGATCGGGACTTTTCCGAAGGTCAGAAACAAGAATTTCTGCAAACCATTGTGCAGAAGGCTGAAGGTCTTTCAACGCTGGTTACAGAACTCCTTGATCTGAGTCGAATGGAATCCGGGGGAATGATTGCTCTCAATCGAGTGCGTTGTTCGATTGACGATATCCTGTTGCCGGTGGTGGATCAGTATCGGAAGATTTACCTCGGATATAGTTTTGAAACCGAGATGCCTCAAGAAACAGTCGAGCTGGTAATCGACCCGGGGAAGATCGGACAAGTGCTGGAAAACCTGCTCAGCAACGCGGTCAAATATTCCCCCGGTTGCGGTCCGGTTAATCTGACCGTTGGTCTCGATACCGATGTCTGCCGGGTTACCGTTACCGACAGGGGGATCGGCATGTCCCCGCCGCAGGTGGAGAAGATTTTTGACAAATTCTATCGGGCGGATTTCGCTAACACGGCTATCGGCGGCCTCGGGCTAGGTATGGCTATTGTACACAATATTATTGAGGCTCATGGTGGGGCGATCTGGGTCGAAAGTGAGTTGGGGAAGGGGACATCTGTAACCTTTACTCTGCCATTGGCCACTTGAGAGTCAGGCGGTTTTGACTTGGGCGCGGTCCCGTTGCAGGGAAGCCCAGGTCACGGTGCAGTTGCGGCCGCTGGCTTTGGCATGATAGAGAGCCTGGTCGGCACAGTCGATCAGCTTCTGGATCCCTTCGCCGTCGGCGGGATAGACGGATATGCCGATTGAGATGGTTACCTTAACCTTTTCGTAATTGTGATGCAGGGGCAGGCTCTCTATCTGTCTGCGCAGCCGTTCGGCCATTATCTGGGCACCGGCCCGGTCCGAGTCTTCTAGCAGAACCACAAACTCCTCACCGCCGTAACGGGCGGCCAAGTCAATCACCCGTACATTCTGGCCGAGCTGTTCGGCCACCTGCTTGAGCACCTGGTCACCGAACGGATGGCCGTACCGATCATTGATTCCCTTAAAGAGATCGACGTCACACATCAGCAGGGCCAGCATGCTTTCGTTCCGTTGGGTGCGGTTGATCATGATTTCGAAACCGTGCATAAAGGCTCGGTGATTGGCCAACCCGGTCAGGCTGTCAGTAATCGCCATGTTATTGATTTTTTCGTGAGCCTGGGCCAGGTCGATCTTGATGGCGACCTGGGCGGCGATCAGTTCGAGCAGTTCCTGTTTCTGGCGCGAAAATGCTTGGGGTTTTTTGTTCGCGACGGTGAGAGCTCCGATTGGTGCCTCGCCTTCCTTGCGCAAAGGGAGTATCCGTAGCGAGCGGAAATCGGCAAACCAGTGGTCATCGCTGAAAACCGGCGATGTGCCGCTGTACACCGCACCTTCGGGGAGGGCGCAGTTGAGCTTGAGGACTTGGCCGACAAGACCGGAATTAATGGGGAAATCGATTCCAAGTACCTTGTCGGCATGGGTCCCTTCGGCCCACAGGGTGCTGTGGCTGTTTCCCTGAACCAGGCTGATGGCGATGAAATCGGACGCTACCAGTGACCTGACCGCCCGGATGGTGGCGTTGAACGCCGCTTCCAGGCCCAGCCCCTGATTGAGTTCGTGCATGCTGATGCATACTTGGCGGATGGCGGTCCATTCTTCGTTCATGGATTGAAGTCGTGCCGCCATGGCCGCTTCCAGCCCTAGCTTCCGGGCTGCCAGGCGCAGCGACTGGCGTTCGGTTTCGGTCCAGGGTTCGGCGCTGCTGCGGTCTACGCAGAGAATTCCTTCGAGGCGGGCGCCGTCTTTTGTGTCAGCGCTCGTGATTCGTAACGCCAGCAGGCTGCCGACACCCGTCTGTGCGAGGTAATAAGGGAGTCCGCACAGAGGGGTGCGCACAGGGGCCATGGCTATTTCGTTCTGCCCCTTGAGCAGGGCACCAGCGATGCCGCTGCCCATTGGATAAGGGCCGGGAAAAATGTCAGTGCGTAGTGAATCGATTCCTCGAAGCTGCAGGGTCGTACCTTGGGGATCCGCCCATAGCACCGCTACGGTGGTTAATTGATGTGACTGGCGGAGCAGTTTAAGCTGCAGTTGAAACGATTCGCCAACCAGGTCCGTTACCGGTGCTTCATTTGCGACTTCATTACGTGAGCCGGGAGTGGCCAGGGCATTAAGCAGGGAATGCTCACCCTGTCCGGACTCTCTGCTGTTATTCAAACGGTCGGTTGAGTTCGCGGCTCTTTTTGATGCCGGGTGCGCTGTCGGGTGTTGGCTCATCAGGCGCCAGATTGCGATCGCCAGGCCGACCGAGATGATCATCGTTAAGTGTGGTTTGCCGTCGACGATATGCAGGATTTCCGCCGACAGGGTGACGATCCCCTGCAAGGCCAGGGAGGCAATGATCCAGGTGGTCAATCCCTTCAGTATGTGCTGCAGTGCTGTCATGGATTTGTTCACGGGTAGCGAGCCACTTTCAGATAAAGAACGTTTTTCAGATTAGCATATTGAAAGGACCTTGGTAAACTTTATATCGTTTGCTATGAATCCGGAGACGTAATGGAATATCTTTTTTCTGAAATAGTAGATATCCCTGAAATTCAGGGGTTGATGGAAAGCCTGTACAAAGCCTCGGGGATCCCCTGTGGGATCATCGATATCGACGGGCAGATCCTGGTTGCCACCGGCTGGCAGGACATCTGTACCTGTTTTCACCGTGTCCATTCCGATACCGCTGCCCTGTGCCGGGAAAGCGATGCATTCATGCAGCAACATCTCCATCAGGGATGCCGTCTGCCTGCTTGTGGTTTTATAGAGTATCGCTGTAAAAACGGCATGATAGATATTGCCATGCCGATAATTATCGATGGCCGGCACCTGGCCAACCTGTTTCTGGGGCAGTTTTTTTACTCCCCACCCGATAAGGGTTTCTTCGTGCAGCAGGCCAGGCGGTATGGTTTTGAGGAGGATCGCTATCTTGAGGCGTTGCGGGCTGTGCCGATTTTTTCCCGGGAAAAGGTGGAAAACATCTTGGAATACCAGTCCAACTTCGTAAGTTTACTGGCCAGAATGGGGGTGCAGCGTCTGGAGCGGATCCGGGCTGCCGAGGAAAATGAACAGGTCCGGGCACGCCTCGAAGAGGCCCAGCGCATCGCTCAGCTTGGCAGCTGGGACTGGAACCTGGTGACGGGTGAGCTGCATTGCTCATCCCAGGCCTTCCGTACCCTGGGGCTGGAGCCAGAGGCTTTTGTTCCCAGCTACCACTCGCTGCTCACGAAAGTACTCCCGGAAGACCGCATCCTGGTCAGGCGTTCCATCGATCAGGCGCTTCAGGCCGGCGAAATATGGGTTGAGCATCGTATTGTCCGCCCCGACGGCAGTATCCGCTATCTGCTCGAACAGGGGGAGGTCGTGTATGGCGACAACCATGAACCGCTGCGAATGCTGGGAACCTGCCATGATATCACCGAGCAGAAGCAGGTTGAAATCGCTTTGCTTGAAAGCGAACAGCGGCTTCAGAATATTCTCGACAACTCCAATGCTCTGGTCTACCTGAAGGATCTCGATGGCCAGTACCTGTTCGTCAATCGCTACTTCGATAAAGTGTTCGGCCTGGATCGAGGGCAGGCGGCTGGCAGATTCGATTCCGACTTGATTCCAGCCGATATAGCTGAAGAATTTCGCGCTAATGAGCAAGCCGTGCTGCATAGCGATGCGCCGTTGCAGTTTGAAGAGGCGGTGCCCCTGGGGGATGGCGTGCATACCTACCTGTCGGTCAAGTTCCCACTGCATAACAGCGAAGGGCGGGTGTATGCCATCTGTGGAATTTCTACCGACATCAGCGAGCGCAAGCAGGCTGAGGAAACGGTTCGCGAGTCTCTGGCGCTGGCGGAGGAAGCCCGCGACAATGTTCATGCGGTTTTCAAGGCGGTGGCTGATGGCCTGATCGTCACGGACATCAATCGTCGAGTGGTGCTGATCAACCGATCGGCTGAGAAGCTGCTGGGAATCAGGTCCGACAGGGCTATCAACCGGACGATTGCCGAGGTTGTTGCTCCGCTGGAGCTGCGCGAACAGATCGAGGCGGCTTTCGTAGCCGATGTTGAGGGGCATCCGATCGACCTCGAATTGCCCCGAGATGACGGGGAGGCGGTTGTCGTTCAGGCTCGCAGTGCGGCCGTTCTTTCTCCGCATCGTGGCAAGAACGGGGTGATTACCATGCTGCGGGATGTGACCCGCGAACGGGCATTCGACCGGATGAAAAACGAGTTCATTTCGACCGCTGCCCATGAATTGCGCACTCCGTTGACCTCGGTTCTGGGGTTTGCCCAGGTGCTGCTTCAAGCATCGGACTATGGTATCCTCGATCCCGTTCAGCAACGGGAACTCTTGAGCCATATCGAGGAAAAAGCCTCGAGCCTGAAGGTCATCGTCGATGACCTGTTTGATTTGAGCCGGGTCCAGGCCGGGCAGTTGCTGGCCCTGAATCGTGAGCCGAGCGACATCTGTGGCCTGCTCAGGCAGATTGTCGATTCCTACTGTAAGGCTTATGACAGTCATCCCTTTGAGCTTGTGTTGCCCAATGAATGCCCAATTGTACTGATCGATCAGAATAAAATCATTCAGGTGATGGAAAACCTGCTCAGCAATGCCACCAAGTTTTCTCCCGACGGATCGCCGATCAAAGTGTCGGGCGAAGCCCGGGGCAGCTTGTTCCAGTTTTCCGTCGAAGACCAGGGGATCGGCATGACTGCTGAGCAGGTCGAGCGGGTGTTCGATAAGTTCTATCGCGGCGACGCTTCCAATACGGCGGTAGGAGGCCTGGGGCTTGGCATGTCCATCGTTAAAAGCATTATCGAGGGGCATGATGGGCGGATCTGGATCGAGAGTGAACCGGGGCAGGGGACCCGGGTGATGTTTACCCTGTCGTTGGTAACCCAATAAATTACTTTAAGTTTGTTTTCATGGATTGTTGTAGTTTTGCCGAGCGCTACAATTTGCTTTAACCTGGATGCCGTAGAAGCTTGATGCGGCTTAGTTTTTTTGCAAAATAAATGAGGAGGAGTAAAGACATGCTGAAGAGAGCGTTATTGGGTCTGGGGTTGATGGTGTTGCTGATGACTGTCGCCGTGGCCGGCAGCGTCGAGATGAAAGACGGTTTGTGGGAAATAACCAGCACCACTGAAATGCCCGGCGTGCCCTTTCAGATACCGCCGATGACCTTCACCCAATGCATCACCCAGCAGGACATGGTGCCGCATAATGAGCAGCCGGGCAACGAGTGTACCATGACCGACAATCGGATCAACGGCAATACCGTCGCCTGGAGTATTGTCTGCAAGGGTGAGGGTGGTTCCTCCCGCGGCGACGGCAAGATTACCTATCATGGCGACAGCTTCGAAGGGGAGATGCAAATGTCGATGGACGAGGGGATGCAGATGATCAACCACATGCAGGGACGGCGGATCGGCGCCTGTAAATAGATCATTCGCGCCGCTAGCTCAGCTGGATAGAGCACCAGACTTCGGATCTGGGTGTCGGGGGTTCGAATCCTCCGCGGCGCGCCATGAAATCAAAGGGC